>JAOMSY010000039.1 GCA_028355575.1 Francisellaceae bacterium
ATTTTCATATAGACAGTGCAACCATTGGGTTCTTGAGTGCTGGATACTTTTACGCTTATATTATTTTCCAGATTCCAGCTGGAATTATATTAGATAAATATAACCGAAAATATGTTATTTCTGGTGCGATGTTTTTATGTGTATTAGGTAATTTGCTTTTTTCTGTGGCGCCTGACTATTGGTTGGCTTATGTTGGAAGAATATTAATGGGTATTGGTTCTGCTTTCGGCTTTATTGGGGCCGCTAAACTAGCAGCAATGTGGTTACCAAACCGTTTCTTTTCCTTTTTTATCGGGTTCACAACAGTATTGGGTTTAATGGGTGGTTTTGTGACCGATACCATACTAGAAACATTTGTACAAGATTTCGGTTGGAGAGAAGGTAATAATATATTTACTTATATCGGCTTAGGTATATTTATTTTTATGATTATTTTCATTAAAGATAATAAACAAAATGTTGATGCTGTCGTTAAGTCAACAAAAACGCTATGGGGGCAAGTTAGAGAGCTAAGTGTTATTGTTAAAAACTTTAAGTTCTGGTCTGTTAGTATATTAAGTGGTACATTATTCATCCCGATTAATGTATTGGCATCACTTTGGGGTGTTGGTTTTATTCAAGCTAAGTTTGGTATATCTAGTTCATCTGCTGCACAGTTGAATTCAATGTTATTCATTGGGAATGCAGTAGGCTGTGTGATTGTTTCCATCATTTCAACTTACACGACACGATATCGCTTAATGTTGGTATGGAGTTGTATATTATTGTTTGTTACATCACTTGTAGCTATTTATGTACCTATGCCTTTGTGGTTATTTACAGTATTGTTTATTTTAATGGGTGTTGCGGTAGGGCCTCAATTGTTAACATTTGGTTGCGGAAAAGCTGTTTGCCCCAAAGATGCTACGGCCACAGCAGTTGCGGGTGTTAATATGGTGAATAATCTGGTTGGTGCGATCTTGTTGCCACTATTTGGGTGGCTGTTAGCAGTCAATGCGACTAAAGTATTAGGCGGAGCAGACGTGCATAGTCTGACTGATTATTACTATGCAATGGCGATGGTGCCAATACTGATGCTGCTTTCTATTCCTTTGTGCTTAGCAATTCCAAAAGAAATGGAAGATTGTTAAATAATTAGTCGTAGAGTAATCTGTTTGCTTGAGAAATATTTACCCAATATAAAATAAATAAAACTAGCATTGTGATAGAGATAAAAATATTTACTAAGGGAATAAAAGTGAGTAATGGTAATATCACTAATGCTAAACCTAGTCCAAATAATGTTCTCCCTTTTGCTTGTATTTGAACATTTGCATGCTGCTGTAGTGACTTGCCGACACCAAAAGGTAAAACCATCCACATAAATACATATCCAATAACTGGAATTAAACACAGCCAAGCAAACCACGCTGGAAATACACGTTGATTTTCAGGTATTTTACTGACACAACGATATATGTTGTAGAAAAACCAAATGGCAATTAAGAGATAAATAATCCCAATAAGTGCGCCAAATAATGGGTGTATATTTATTTGATATGATTCATAAGTTACCGTTTCCATTATAACTCCCATACATGCTTTGATATGACATAAATTAACAGTTGTGTAGATGAAAAACAAGAATAACAAAGTAGAGGTGGTTGATATTAAATATACTAGGTTCTTAGCGTTATATTAGTTTTGTAGTTCTTGATTGTCTTGTAATAATATAGATAATGTGTCTTTTATGGCTTCTTCATGATCTAAGTCTTCATACACACTATGTGCAGAGTTTGGGTATGACTTGAAGGTGTAGGTGACTTTATTGTCATCAAGCAGATTTAATAGTCTGGTGATATTGATAGTTGTTTCGTATTTACCATAAATTAAATGCAACTTCCCTGCTTTTGCTTCTAGGATATTAATATGATCTTGCAAAAAGGCGAGCTGTTGTAATGAATGGGTTGGGCAAGACAGATATTGGAAAATGCGACCGAGGTGTGATTCATCCATCATGTCAGCACAAGATTTCCGATCTTTACGAATCGGCTTTGGAAAATATGGAAATAGCCAAAAGTAGATATCAGAAATATATTTTGTTTTTAAAAATCCTTTGAATTTTTCATTAGTTTTGTCCACATACATGGCTGGCCCAGACAGAATTAAATTTTTAACTGTTCTTTTTTGAGCTAAGTAGGTTGCTAGCATGCTACCCATTGAGTGTCCAATTATGGTTATTTCTTCGGCTATTTCAGATAACATATCAAAATCAAATATGGCACTTCTGAGCCAATCATTATAGCTAACGTGAGCAAGGGTCTGTGCCCTGTTACGACCAAATCCAGGAATATAAGGGGCAAAATAGGGTATGTTTTTCTCTTTAAGTATAGGGAGAAGATACTCAAACTCTTGAACTGATGCAGCAAAACCATGTAATAATAATACGGCATGCTTATATTTAATTGTTTTTCTTGGAGGAAAATATTTTCTCCAAATGGTCTCTTCAAATACAGCAAATTCTGGTATGTCAGTAAATCGTGCCAAATAGCTTTGATTTAGGCTTCGAGACATCCATATAACAAAAGCTCTAATAAGAAGTATACAAACTAGCGCAGCTAAAATAACAAGCGATGTCCGGAATAAAGCTTCTTTGAAAACAATGAAATCTTTAAGGTAACTAAGGTCTAAGGAAAGGATCAATAACAGTAGGATAACAAATGTTATTATGCTCAGTATGATCGCCCAGCGAGCAACATTATTACGTTGGTGAACCTCTTTTTTATTATGCTTAAACATAGATGATTTAAAGTGATGTATATCAGAAAATTATAGCGATACATTGTTGTATTATCCAAATATATAATACCGCATTGTCATTGCGATGTTTAAAGCACTATATAGTGTGTTAATTTAAATTTAATTTTATTAGAATTGCCTAAAGTAAAGTGGGAGTTGTTGATGGTCATGTTAGTAAAAAGTAGCTATAGAGCTACCTTTATTGTCACTATGGCATTTTTATTTAATGCTGGGTGGATTGACAGTATTGTTCTTTATAATGTTTATAACGAGAGCGTTACCTATATGACAGGTAACTTTTCTTCAGTTGGTGATGGTCTTGCAACACATAATATTTTCTTTTTAGTTAATATATTATCGTTGATTATAGGTTTCATTTTTGGTGCAACATTAAGTGGCATATTATTAAGGACTGAGAATTTATATTTTGATAAAGCCTATGGACGTATTTTGTTGCTTCAGGCTGTTTTTACTTTGGTTGGTTTGCTACTGATGAACCATAGTGGATATAAAGTTTATGTTTACTATGACCTTTTCTTTTTGGCAGTGGCGATGGGTATACAGAATAGTTTAACGTCAATTTATTCAGGTGGATTAGCAAGGACTACCCATTTAACTGGCACGACAACTGATTTTGGAATTCATCTAGGCCGAATGATTGCAAATAAACCTTATGATAGAAAGAAACTTATCTTTTATTTCTTTTCAATGGTGACTTTTGCTTTTGGTGCAACAATGGGGGCAACGTGGTCACATTATAGTAATGAAGATTATTTATTCTTACTCTTACCTTCAATTGTTATACCTTTGGCATACGGCATCTATTATATATTTTTTAGTAAACCAAAGAATTGACGAACAGCTAATAATGCACTAGTAATATTAACTATGAATAATAAAATTGGGCGATATGCGCATCAGAAACATATTAATTATTATCTTATCACTATTTATCATTTCCATAAGCCAAGCAAAAGAAATAAATGTAAATATGCACACTGTTAGTGATAAAGGCATTGATGGCAGTATTGGTGAAATTATTTTTAAGGATACACAATTTGGCTTATTAGTCGTACCTGATTTGCAAGGGCTTTCACCAGGGAATCACGGGATACATATTCACCAAAATTCATCTTGTAATCCTGCTAAAAAAGATGGGAAATCAGTTGCAGCATTATCTGCAGGAGGTCATTTAGATCCTAATAATACGCATAGACATAAGGGGCCATATAAAAATGGGCATATAGGTGATTTGCCTGTACTTATGGTTGGCAATAAAGGGTATGCGACAACACCTGTTTTAGCGCCAAAGTTAACAGTTGATAACATATTAAAGCATTCTGTAATTATCCATATGAATGGGGATAATTATTCTGATGATCCAGAGCCTCTTGGCGGCGGAGGTGCTAGAATCGCTTGTGGTATTATCCTAAAGTAATTTTTCGCAATTGATCTGCACTAGAAAGTAATAGAGACTCTGTGGTGTCCCAATCGATACAAGCATCTGTTATAGATACACCATACTTTAATTGGTTCTTATCAAAGCTGATATTTTGATTACCCCAATTAAGGTTACTTTCTAACATCATACCTATAATGTTTTGATTCCCTGCAGTAATTTGGTTAATACAGTTCTCAAAAACCAATGGTTGTTCTTCAGGGCGTTTATGAGAATTACCATGACTGCAATCAACCATAATATTGTTAGGTAAGCCTGTTTTTGTTAATTCATTCTCACATTGTTTTATATGTACAGAGTCATAATTTGGCTCTTTGCCGCCTCTTAGAACAATATGTCCATAAGGATTACCTGTTGTTTGTGTAATAGCACACTGACCAGTTGGGGTAATGCCTAAAAAAGCATGTGGCTCTCGTATCGCCTGAAGCGCGTTGAAAGCAACTTTTAAGCTACCATCGGTTGCATTCTTTATGCCAACTGGTGAAGACAACCCACTTGCCATTTCCCTATGTGTTTGGCTTTCAGTCGTTCTTGCCCCAATTGCTGACCAGGCAACTAAATCAGTTAAGTACTGAGGCATGATCGGGTCTAATGCTTCTGTAGAAACGGGTAAGCCCATTTGATTAATTTCTATCATTAACTTGCGAGCAAGTTTAATACCGTCATCTATGGCAAATGAGTCATTTAAGTATGGGTCATTGATTAGCCCTTTCCACCCAGTAGTTGTCCTAGGCTTCTCAAAATATACACGCATGATGATTAAGAAAACATCTGATACTTTATCCGCTAGCGTTTTCAATTTTTCCGCATATTCCATTGCCGCTTTTGTATCATGTATTGAGCAAGGCCCAACGATAATGATTTTTCTATTATCCTTTTTGTCTAAAATACTATCAATATCATTTCTAGCATTGTTAACAACTTTTTGACCATTTTCAGATAATGGGTGTTCTGAGATCACCTCTTCTGGTGTGCAAAATAATTTTTGTGAATTGATTCTCGTATTGTTTGTTGTAACCATAATATCTATTCAATGTTAGTTATTACCTTATTATAATCAAATTACACCGCACTTCATTAAGTGAGCGAGCTATTTTGCGAAAATAAACGAGGATTTAAGCAATTTATAAGTATATATACTAAGCTTTTTACTAAGGTGAAATATATATGATGCAATGGATATACTAGGCTACCATATTAACTTTGGATTTCTGTTCGATGTTCATTCATTTGTATTCATATGTGAAATATTATCAGTATTCGCATTTATTGATATTGTTAGTCAAAAAAAGCGAAGCCCATCTAGCTTGCTTGCATGGTTAACTGCAATCGTATTAATACCTTACCTTGCTGTACCTCTGTATTTCTATATTGGTATACGCAAACGCAAGCATACATCTGTTAAACCCAAAATTCACATGCAGAGCAACCCTGATGAATTAGTGGCTGAGTTTAAGCATCCAATAAGTGATGTATTGATTCGCTCCGGTATGAGAAAGCCAACCATTGATAATACTTTTAAGTTATATCACGATGGAATTAAGGCCTTTGAAGAGTTAATGGAGAGGATAGATAAAGCTGAAGAATCAATTTACATGAGTACTTATGTTTTTCAAACAGATGAAACGACTAACCTGATATCAGAAGCATTAATAAAAAAGTCAAAGCAAGGTATACAAGTAAAATTATTAATTGATGCAATAGGCTCATTTGGGTTATATATCCATCAATCCCGCTTAAAAAACATGCGTGAAGCAGGGATAATCATCAAGTTCTTTATGCCAATTTTCCAAAACCCATTTAAGAATGCAGTTAACTTAAGAAATCATCGTAAAATATATTTGTTTGATAAAAATATTGTTTTGACTGGTGGCATGAACCTTGGTGATGAATATTTAGGACCAAAAAGAAACGAAAATAGATGGGGTGATCTTCTATTTTCTATTAGGGGACATGCTGTAATTCACCTTTATAATCTTTTTATTGCCGATTGGCATTATGCGACCAAAGAAAAATTAAAACGTATTGTGAAAGTACCTAAAAATGATGGGAATCAGATCATACAAATTGCGCCATCTGGCCCTGATGTTGAAACTGATGCACTATTCAATTCAATTTTATGTGGTATTTATAATGCTAAAGAACGAATTTGGATTGTCACACCATACTTTATTCCTTCTGAAGAATTATTAAGAGCATTAGTAGTTGCCTTTGCAAAAGGGGTAGATGTTAAATTAATTACGCCGAGAGAATCTAATCATAAACTCGCAGACCTAGGTAGAAGTAGCTATATGCAGCGTTTGTATGATGTTGGGATTGATGTTTGTTTGTTCGATAAAGCAATGATTCACGCAAAAGCAATCTTATTTGATAAATCGGTTATGCTCGGTTCAGTAAATGTTGATTTTAGAAGTTTGTTTTTAAATTATGAGGTTGCAACATTTGCTTATTCTGAAGATATTGTTGAAGAAGTTAAGTCTTGGATGGAAAATTTACTCACAAATGCATCACATGAAATGCCAGAGCGTGGGAGGATAAGAAAATTTGGTGAGGATCTTGTTAAAATTATGGCGCCATTACTCTAATGTTTAAGCCATCTAATACAGTCACAATATGTTGCCCAGATGGCATTAAAGAGGTTTTGCCTAGAGAGCTTGGAATATTAACCTGGAATATATACAAAAAAAATAGAACGAATAAATTTAATGAAAGTTTATCGCTCATCCACAGCAAGTATCCAGCAAATATTTTATTATTTCAGGAGGCATCACAACCAGACCAAGCTGAGTCATTCATTAAGGGGTACGAGACTCTACATCTTTCAAATTTACAAATGAAAAATCGAGCTTTCGGTGTTTCAACTGTAAGTTGCACTAAACATATCAGCAACTCGTATTTAATTAGCCATCACCAAGAGTTTTTACTACAGACACATAAGAGCTTATTAATTAGTGTTTATGTGCTATCGAATCAACAGCAACTTGTTGTTGTTAATATTCATGCAATAAACTTTAAAAATCTGAAAGCCTATGAACATGAAATCGATATATTAGTTGATAGTATCTCTGAGCATGAAGGGCCTATGATCATTTCAGGTGATTTTAATACATGGAGCAAAGGGCGTCATAGAGTAATTGAAAATATGTCCAGCAAATTAAATTTAAGTCGTGTGCATTTTGAAAATAGTATTAATATAAAAAGGTTTCTAAAGTATCCGTTAGATTTAATGTTTTATCGGGGGCTAGAAATAACTTTTGCATCTTCATTAGACTGTGGAAAAGTCTCAGATCATAATCCATTATATGCTCGGTTTATTTTACCAGAATAGATGTTAATTGCGGTAATTTTATCGTATCTCTAAGATTTATAGATCATTTTCAAGTTTCACTAACTAAAAATTAATTTATCCACAGTATATATAAGAGTCAAAATTTTTGATCTATATTAAAATCAATTATTTTTAATATATTGATTTTTAATGAAATTTATGCACAATATAAAATATATTGATATATATCAGATAGTTACAGAGATACTTGTTTTAACCTTATAGTAGAAATGCTGTTACTGGTATTTTCTCTTAACTACGCTTTATTAACAGTTTCCAGAGGGTAATAACAACTATATACACAAAGTTATCCACAGGTTGATGAATGATGAGGATAAGTCTATTTACTTATATAGGTATTTCTGCTTCTTGAGCAAACATAGAGGCACATGCAGATTATTTATCCACAATATTATTTTAAACTTACTTGTTAATAAGTTTTATGTTTATGAGCTAAGATGAAGTCCAGTATGCTTTAATTAACTTAGTTAATGGTGAAATAACATTTTATGTTATTAAATATCAATTAGTTATAATTTTATAGCTTGTTTTTTAGGAAAATTTGATATCCATTCGTTTGAGTTATAATATATTATTAACAGATTTAAAGGATAATTCACAACTTTATACACAAAGTTATCCACAATCTTGTTTTGGCTATATAATGTACATATGGTGAGGTGACAAATTATTACATATAAGTATTTTTGCTTAAAAGTCTTGTTTTATGAGTAAAGAAACAAGATAATGGCGATCGTTCACATAACATACAGGTGTTGTAATGAATTTATTCAAAATGAAAATCGATACGAAGCATGGTAGCTTGTCACCATTTATTGTCTTGGTAGTGGCTTTTGTCACACTTCTGCCGTTAACTGCATTCACGACAGACTTCTATATTTATGATATTTACCTATTCTTAGGGAGTTATCTAATAAGAGTTTTCACCCTAACAGCTTGTTACCATAGGCTGCTCTCTCATAAGGCTTATAAAACATCACGAGTTTTTAGGTTTATTATGACATTTCTGTGCTGTACTACATTACAGGGTGGTCCTTTATGGTGGGCTTCTCGCCACAGGCACCATCATATTTATTCTGATAAACCAGAAGATTGCCACTCTGCACTTCAGCATGGGTTTTGGCAAAGCCATATGGGTTGGTTTATGTATAAAGAAAACCTAAGAGCTGAATACCCATTAATAAAAGATTTATGTAAAGATACTGAGTTACGTCTATTAGAACGTTATTGGTTCTTATGCCCTGTGATTGTTGTGGCTCTTTTAGCAATTTTTGGTGGATGGAATGCTGTTGTTTGGGGGTTTTGTGTACCAACATTTTTCGTGAATCAAGCAACTTATTTCGTCAATTCGCTTGTACATGTTTTTGGTTCAAAAAGATATGAAACAGGAGAGTCTAGTAAAAACAATTGGTTTGTTGCGATTACTACTTTTGGTGAAGGTTGGCATAATAACCATCATAGATATTCTGGTGCTGCGCGCCAGGGTTTTGCGTGGTATGAATATGACATCACTTTTTATCTGCTTAAGCTTTTAAGTTATTTTAAAATTGTTAAAGATTTACGTCCTGTTCCGCAAAGAATTCTTGAAGAGGGTGGTTTAGCTAAAAAATCAGCAAAAGCTAGTTCTTAGATACGATCTTAATTAAATCTAAATATTTTTTATGGCAAAATTCTAGAAAATATTATCAATTGTTATCCGCCAAGATTACTGCGCCACTCTTTAGACGTATTACGTTCCGTTTGTTGCTTTTTCAAGTTGCTTCCATTTGTATATCCTTTTTTTACACATATCGTGATAATTTTAGCTGTAAGTAAAATCACATATATTCTGAAGGCATTGAGCAAAAAACTTAAAACACAGGGGAATATTCTCTATACTAATATAAAATATTGATAATTTAGGTTTATTTATGTTGGAGCAACAGCAAACAATTGAGAAAGAATATGTCGTTAAAGGGATCGGTCTGCATTCAGGGCATGAAGTAATACTGAAACTTAAGCCTGCAGAAATTGATACGGGTATCGTATGTCGAAGAGTAGATCTAACCCCTCATGTTGATATTCCAGTACAAGCAGATGCTGTGCAAGAAGCTTTGATGTGTTCAGTCTTGGTTAATGGTGATGTTAAAGTTTCGACAATTGAGCATCTAATGTCAGCTTTGTGCATGTTGAAAATTGATAATATTATTGCTGAAGTCGATGCACCAGAAATTCCAGTGATGGATGGTAGTGCTGCACCTTTCTTATTTGCAATTCAGGCAGCTGGTATTCAAAAACAAGATGCTAAGCGTAAACAAATCAAAATCTTAAAACCTGTTAGAATTGAGTTTGAAGATAAGTATGCTGAAGTATCACCGTCTGATAAAACATCATATCGATTTGAAATAAAATGGGATCATCCAGTAATTGCAGCAACCCCTTCTGTTTATGAATTTGATGGTAGTTATGATACCTATGAAAAAGAAATTTCACAGGCCAGAACGTTTGGCTTTGTTGAAGAGCTAGAGTATTTGCATGCGAATAATTTGGCGAAAGGTGCCTCACTGGATAATGCAGTGGGAATTTCCAAAGAGGGTGTAATGAATGAGGGTGGCTTACGGTATAACGATGAATTCGTTAAGCATAAAATATTAGATGCAATTGGCGATTTTTATGTTGGTGGTAATATTGTTGGTCACTTCAATGCTTATAAGTCAGGACACAAATTAAATAACATGTTGTTACGCAAATTATTTTCTGAAAAAGATGCCTGGGAAATAGTCTAACAGTATAATCATTTCCCAATTTTTAATAGTCTTAGAGATAGTATCCCTATCTAGTGATGTGACCGTTGAAATATTATTAATTCTGATATGATTATTATTCATTAAGATTATTCGGTAAGAGCGGCCGTTTTTATAGAGGCGCGGGAATGAGTTTTCGCACTGGTAAGTTACCATAAAATTTCATATTTAACTATCTGATAAATATCAGGAATTATCTAACTGATCGTATCAAATTAATATCTTCTTGCAATTAGTTAAGTACTCATCTTGGGTTATATCAAATGGTATGATCATAAATGATGTATTGGATATGCCATTCTATCATCTTGCTATTGAAGAAGGGGGTGTTCGATTAGCATTAAGAGTTCTCTCTTGTAAATTAAATATAGAAACTATGGGTATTGGATTATTTCGATGTAGTGATACACCAATCCGCTAGGCTTCATTTTTTCATATTAATATTTATCCATTTTTACTCTTTAAGCAAACTAGATAATGGTATAGTATTAGCCCACAAAATATTTTCTGGAAGATTTATGACAGTTAAAACTCGATTTGCGCCGAGTCCTACGGGTTATCTGCATGTTGGCGGTGTTAGAACCGCTTTGTTTTCATGGTTATATGCTAAACAAAATCATGGTAGCTTCGTGCTACGTATTGAGGATACAGATGTTGAACGATCAACCCCTGAAGCTGTCCAAGCAATATTAGATGGTTTGGAGTGGCTTGGTTTACAAGAAGATGAGGGGCCGTTTTATCAAACAGACCGATTTGATCGTTACAAAGAAGTCATTGAATATATGCTAGAGAATGGTCATGCATATAAATGTTATTGTTCCAAAGAGCGTTTAACTGAACTGAGAGAGAGTCAACAGCAAAATAAACTAAAACCAAGATATGATGGTCATTGTCGCGACCAGGTATCTAATAGTAATGCGTCCTATGTGGTAAGATTTAAAAACCCTTTGTCAGGGAATGTGCATTGGGAAGATATGGTAAAGGGGGATATAAGCATATCTAATACTGAATTAGATGATTTTATTATAGCTCGTAGTGATGGTACACCTACATATAACTTTTGTGTCGTCGTTGATGATCTTGATATGGATATTACCCATATTGTTCGTGGAGATGATCATGTTAATAATACACCTAAACAAATTAACTTATATCGAGCGCTTGGCGCAAAGTTACCAGAATTTGCTCATGTGCCAATGATTAATGGTGAGGATGGAAAAAAACTATCTAAAAGACATGGTGCTGTAAGTGTAACCCAGTATCGTGATGAAGGGTATTTACCTCAAGCACTAATGAATTATCTCGTCAGATTGGGCTGGTCTAATGGAGACCAAGAAATATTTTCTCTTGATGAGATGATACATCAATTTGATCTGTCAAAAGTCAATGCATCGCCAGCATCTTTTAATTTTGAGAAATTGAACTGGTTGAATCAACATTACATAAGATCTTTACCTGTAAAAGAAGTCGCACATCATTTGCAATGGCATTTTAATCACTTGAATGTGAATACAAACTCTGGTCCTGCATTGGAATCCATAATTCCAGTTTTTTCAGAAAAATATAAAACTCTCAAAGAAATTGCTGAGAACAGTAAATATTTTTATGAGGATTTTGACTCTTATCAAGAAAACGCAAGTAAAAAACATTTGAAAAAAAATACTAAGCTGATATTGATGGATGTGCTTGCTAAGTTTCAATTACTTTCAGATAAAGACTGGTATAACGATGAAAAGCTGCATTCCGTTCTAGTTAATGTGGCGGACGATCTAAGTATTGGTATGGGCAAGGTTGGTATGCCTGTACGGGTTGCTGTCACAGGCGGTTCAAATTCGCCTGATATTGGTGCAACATTAAGATTAATAGGGAAGGATAGAGTCCTAAAGAGAGTTGCTGCAGCAATTGAATGGATTGATATAAACTTTCAAGAGCAATAAGCTTCACATTTTTATATTTGTTGATTATTATTCTTTAAGTGATCCTAATATATATTTTAGCAAAGTTTTGACAGAAAAATACTTGCTTAAATTTAGTAAGGAGTGTATATTTAGTCCCCGAGTTTAGGGGCTATAGCTCAGCTGGGAGAGCACTTGCATGGCATGCAAGGGGTCAGCGGTTCGATCCCGCTTAGCTCCACCAAGAGTATTTAGCATTGAAGTATGTGTCCCCATCGTCTAGGGGTCCAGGACACCGCCCTTTCACGGCGGTAACAGGGGTTCAAATCCCCTTGGGGACGCCACTTC
>JAOMSY010000004.1 GCA_028355575.1 Francisellaceae bacterium
ATTCATGTTTAACAAATTAAAATCACGATTATTAATGATCAAAAAATCGATACATTAGATTAGGTATAACAGTTACTAATGTAAGACACTAAATCATTTCAGTAGCTATTTTATTATTACCTATTTCTATAATGTTTGAATATATTTTTTTATGACCTAAGTATTTGAAGTAAAGTTTGTAATTTTCAAACTTAGTAGTTAAATCTTTTGAAATATAAATCTTATTAAATGTGGCTGTTACAATAGCATTTGAGAGTTTAAAATTAGCGCTATTTATTATCCTTTCAGCACCCTGATTTTTTGCTATTTCTTCAAAGCCATTTGACCAATCATTGTTTATCGGCTGAATATAATAATTTGAACTTTTTTCATCGTGACTTCTATAAGATGCATCTTTAATAAATTTGTTCAAAGTATTTTCATATTTAGCAAAATCAGATGTGTATTGAAATCCATCGCTCACACCCTTCCCGCATGAAAAGCAGGCTAAAATAATAAAGATTAAAACTAATGTAGAAATTGAAACGCTTATAATATTTTTCATAGTAGAACGTCTCGCAAGAATAGGTTAATTTTTATATTAGCTGGCAAGTTTTTGAGGATTTGCATAATAGTTTTGAACGGTATTCATTAGCCAACCACCATCAGACAAAGATTTTGTCTGGGTAGAGTCTGTTCTGTCTCGTGCAATATTATCTACCATACCCGTGGTTGAACCACCTCCCCATAATACTGCAACCACATTGTTATCTACTAACTCACTGGTGTTTGGTTGTGTCCAGTCATATTTACCAACACTACCAGTTTGATCCATAGTCAAGTAGTTGCCAATACTTCCGTTATATTTATATGCAATAGGCATAGAAGTATTTAAATTTAAGCTACTTAAAAATGGAATTACCTGTGCGGGATTAGTAACAAATGTCGATGGCGTATATTCGCTCAAACCAGATCCAAAAATATAATCTGGTTCTGTGCCAATAGTTACTGGCTGAGCTTTGTCACCACTAGATTGAACCAGGTGGCCACCTGGGATTTGCCATAATACTGCTGGAGAAGAAACATGGCTTGACACACCACCTATATAACTCAAATAGTTATGCATATCCCTCGCATTGAATAAATAACCTAGGTTAATAACATTGCTAGCTGATTGAGCGCTTGAAACAGAAGTCAGAGCTGAATAATCATTAGCTTCATATTTATCGAATACGATGAAATCAGGTTTATAGCTTGATGAATATGCTTTTGTTTCATCCAAAATGCCATTGACTGTATCGACATTAGTTAAAACATCAGTACTATTACCGTGAACAAAATTTGCATTACCTCCAGCCCAAGTATTGACAACCCAGCCATAATTTACTGATGTGAAATACGTACTAAGGATATAGTTATTGGCTTCAATAAATCCTTTTACATCATTACTAAAATTTGGTACATCTTTAGCCACAATACCTTCAGCTGTTAGTGCATCTAACACTGCTTTATTTATGTTTACATTTTTAAACTGATAGTCCTCTTCATTATCAGTATGTATTTGACCTAAAAAATCAGGGTTTAAAATAATAGCGCCATATTTATTGGCAGAAGTTGGTTTTGCTTTGGCAAGTGCTTGACCATTAAGTATTACATTTTCAAAGCCCCATTGCATTTGGTTTTGATTATCCCAGTCATAGTCTTTTGGGTCATACTGTTTATTACCAGTCCCATCAATATTTAGTCCAACACTTAGGTTTAAATCATAAACAACAACGACTGGTTGGGTTTGGCTGCTGATAGCTTGAGCTTGAGAAATAATAGCATTTGTTGGCCCCATATCAGATGAAGAGGGAGCTGAGCTAGAGACTGTTCCAGCATTATCATACAACGCATAAGCAAATAAAAAGTCCAACTTGTCACTTCCAGAAAACGAAGTAGTTACAGTATCAGTAAAGTCTGTCACTGTACCCATTGCTAAATAATCAGGCCAGGATATAGGTGTTTTTTCAGCAGCATTTGCTGAGATAGTTGATGATAAGCATAAAGAAACAAGAACAGTGGTAAGTAGTTTTTTCATAATATTTTTTCTTCTGTTTAAGTTGAGTTCTATTTTACTGTAATTATTTATTTAAATTAGGACTACTTAGAGGGTTTACATATATCAATTTTCAGTGTAAGAGAATGGAAAAGAATATGAATTTTTAAAAATTTTAATTTAAAAATATTTATGTCATGAAATAAGGTATCAGGTTATTTAGATTCGACTTTTATCATGATATTGCACTAAATTAATTCAACGCTTAACTTATTATCATTCACCTCTATAACATTTGAATATATATTTTTATGTCCCACGTATTTAAAGTAAATATTGTATTTTTTAGCATTTGAATCTTTTGAAATATAAATCTTATTAAATGTGGCTGTTACGATAGAGTTTGAGAGTTTAAAATTAGCTCTATTTATTATCCTTTCAGCACCCTGATTTTTTGCTATTTCTTCAAAGCCATTTGACCAATCATTGTTTATTGGCTGAATATAATAATTTGAACTTTTTTCAGCGTGACTTCTATGAGATGCATCTTTAATAAATTTGTTCAAAGTGTTTTCATATTTGGCAAAATCAGATGTGTATTGAAATCCATCGCTCATTGCTTTCCCGCAAGAAAAACAAGCTAAAACTATGAAAATTAGGAGTGTAGTAGCGAATGAACGTTTTATTAAAGGTATCATCATATATCTTACGTTGCTTGATATCAGATACATTATAATGAGATCGATATTTAATCAAATAGCCCAAAATGGTTAGATTATAAATTTGGGTTTATATTGATAGGTTTTGATATATGATTCGCGTCAATATTTTAATCTTTCAATTCAGGCCTAGGAATATTATTAAACTCTTTTGGATTGGCTGACTGGCACTGTTGCATGATTTTTCCGCCATCAGAAGCAATATCCTTAAGGACTATTTTAGCGCCATATATTGCTTTAGGCATAGATTTAGAAGCTAAATCTTTAACATCAGCATCGTATTTACTATCTGATGCGCTAAGTAAACAAGCAGCCCATTTGAATTGATAAAAATTCGTTTGCTCTAAAGATGGTTTTTCAAACTTTATTGGATCAAGACTTCTAGCTAATCCAAAGATACTTCTATATGGATCATTCCCTAAATCAGTAACATTCATTGGTAAGCTATTAAATGGATTTCCATTATCTGAGTTATCAGATATTTTTTCATACTTATTCTCATCTTTAGAATAGTAATATGGCCATAGCTGATTATTCTCAATCATTTTGTCCCAAACCGTCGTAGGTGAATATGAATCGGGATAAGTTTGCACCACTTTTATATAAACTTCAGGATCACCATCAACTTTGTTAAATAATAAATCTA
Organism: Francisellaceae bacterium; assembly: GCA_028355575.1. GTDB lineage: Bacteria > Pseudomonadota > Gammaproteobacteria > Francisellales > Francisellaceae > CAJXRW01. Next base: position 3,383 of record JAOMSY010000004.1, read on the forward strand.
ACGCATAGGCCAAGTGATGATGGTCAACTAAGAAATATTCATGATGATATTCCACAACAGGTATGTAGTTCTCTTTTAAATAATCTTTAAGCTCGTGTTGATAGCAATCTGAGGTTGAATATCCATCTTGACCAGAATATTCTTTCATAATGTTACATCTCGATACAATCCCTTCAAGTTCAGGAAGCTGTTTTTTTTCAGCTTGAAAATAACCAACATTTTTTTGTGTTGGATGAAGTTCATTCAAAGGTACTTTTTCTAAATCTGATTTTTTAAGACTTGTTCCTGCAAATGCAAGATTTACAGATAAAATAGCTAACGCACCAATTGAAAATTTAGTAAAATTATTAGTAGAAATACCGCTTAACATTTTCTCTCCAGCTGCTTCGTAAAACTTGCGGAAAGTATAATCTCCGTATAATTATTAATCAATAGAGCAAATGTCACGAAGTGTCACATAAAAATAAATGTCCTTTAATATAGACATAAGATCTATCATTAAAAAATCAAATCAACAATGGTCAGATATTATACCTTGGTCTTTATGGCGTAGTTTCTTAGTTGAAAAACCATGGGCAATATCAAAATCGATTGAATCAAGAAACTCAAATGATTCTTGGAATGAATCGAGCAAATTATGAACCATATTGCCAGAAATATTGCTTTTAACAACAATTCTAAACATTGTCTTATCAGACTTTTGGTCAGAAAATAAAGGTGCTAATTTTTCTGTTAATGGGTGATTAAATCCCATTTTGTAGGCACTAACATACCAATGATGTTGTGATAAGGCATTTTGCAAATCAACATCATTAAAACGTAATTCACATTCTGGGTTCAACATTGCTGTGACTACAGGCAGGCAATGCGTATCGCCATTGTCTAAAAACACAAACCTAGGCTTACCTTTATAAGTCATTGCTTTTAAGCCATCACGGATCATTTTGGCATGATGCATCATGTGGTTACATACATCTTGATAACCATGTAAACCATATCTTAAAAATTTATAGTATTGAACATATACGCCGCTTGCTGGTCTTGAAAAATTAAGTGTATACGAATCTGCTTTGCCGCCTAAATAAGTAACAGAGATTGCCACATGTTCACTTAAACCTTTGCGCTGTCTCCAAACAACCCAACCTGTGCCACAACATGATTCACCATATTTATGTCCACTAGAAGAAATTGACAATACGTTATTTAATCTAAAATCCCAAGCAGGAAGATCTTGTTGGAAAGGTGCAATAAATCCACCTGATGCTGCATCAACATGGATACCAACCTGAAAGCCTTTTTCTTTATTAATATCATTAATAACATCATTCACTTCCCATACTGGGTCATATTGACCACCATAATGGTTACCCATAATACATACCACACCAATTGTGTGTTCATCAATTGCATCTTTGACTGCTTGCGGATCAACTGTAAATGTACTTGATTTAGGTTGTACAAGTTTACAGTCAATATCCATATACTTAATTAATTTTTCCCAGGCGGCTTGGTAGCATGTTGATATGACAATATTAGGACGCTTGGATAACACTTGCTCTTCTGTTAAGTCATTTTTTTCAGCATACCATTTACGCCAACGGAATTTCAAAGCCAAACCAGCAAGTAAACATGCCTCGGTAGACCCTACAGTTCCAGCTCCTGCATATACACCATACTCGTCATAATCATCAGGTTTTGGGCAGTTCCAAAGGTGAGCAATCATGTTAACTAAACGATCGTGCATTTTATAAGATTGTGGGTAAACAGTTTGGTCAGCCAGGTTAACCTTTAAGCCCATTAGAGCAACCTCTTGCTCTTCTCTTTCAAAGTCAACATTAACATAAGAAGATGTATTTAGTTGAGGTTGAAAGTCCAACAAGCAATTATCCTCAATGACTGCTTTGACTGAAGCTGCTTCGCTGCTATGATCAGGTATATGGTTTGGATGTTCTTCTAAAACATCACTTAAGCTCTCTCTCGCTGAAAGCCCCGTACTATTTGCATCTATTACTGATTTTAAATAAGCGACTTGTTTTTTAAGCTCTTCAATTTCGTTAGCCATAAAAATATCTCCAATATAATTAAGTTCTCGCATATATTGTAGCATCGACTTTTGGTAAAACCAGCTTCTGTATTAAACTGGATAATTTAGATACGTTTACGTTTTAATAAACGAATATATAAAGATCGAACCTCTTTATTTACTTCATCAATATCAAACTTTGCTTTTGGATCATAAGCTGATTGAATCAATAATGATATATTTTCGCTATTTTGTGAAAATTGTTTTAGGTAGCTCACCCACTCATTTCCATGCAGAGTCATAAGAGATTTATTGGATGTTGATTTTAAAACAGCTTGTTTAAGCAATATTGAAATACGGCTTGAGTATAAATGACTGTTATCTTTATATTCATTGTATACATCATCTACTTTAGATAGTAAATTTTGCTCTATTTTCTTTTTGATGCGCCAATAGAAATAGAAAGCGATTAAACTAATCAAGATCAAAAGAATAATTACATCCAATATATACCAGCCTGGCGCCATATCCCACCAAGGTTGATTTGAGCTAGGAAGATGAATACCTTTTAGTTGCGATAATAATTCTTCTTTTGTCATTTCTGAACCATTTGCAATGCTAATTTAATATTTTTAACCACATCATCATTTGTGGCGATATTTACATACCCCGCTCTGTAAGACCTAAACAATTTGTCAAGCAGCTCAATTTTACTCTCGAATAAACTCTGGTAATCCTGTTTATCTTTATCACTATTTATACTGACATTTAAGCGCTTTACTCCATCAGAAAATGGGAAATTTCCTAAGGGAAGTGATTTCTCTAATGGGTCATACACGTGAATATTCAATACTTCATTATGTTGACAGATTTGAACGTATTCTCGAATCAACTCCTCGCTATTAATACTTAGGTGGGCAAAATCGCTTATAATATAAATTAACGTGCCTGGCTTTAATACTCTTCTTAAACGCTTTAAATAAACCAGCAACATATTGGCTGGATTTTTAGTTTTATGCTTTACAAAATCTTCATTACCTAAGGTACTTATAAAATTAAGTATCCCTTTTCGCCCACTGGTGGGTCTGAGCTCTTTATGCAAAGCCTCTGAAAATACAAACCCGCCCACTCGATCTTTTTTGCCTAACGCGCTCCAGGCAATAATCGAAGCAACCTCCGCAGCAATAACAGACTTGAATGTTTTTTTAGTACCAAACTGCATTGATGTTGACATATCAACCAGTAACAGAATTGGGCGCTCCCTTTCTTCCTTATAAAGTTTAGTGTGTGGAATTCCTGTACGGGCAGTTACACGCCAATCTATATGTCGTATATCATCATTTGAGTCATAAAGACGCACTTCATCAAAGTCAATCCCTCGTCCTTTAAAATGAGAAAGATGATCACCAGCGCGTAAATAGGCAACTTTCTTTTTAGATTTTAATTCTAATAACCCAGATTGATACCTTAAACTTAAAAGTTTTTTAAAGTCTGGTACTAATCCATATTTTGTTATTTTATGCATAGACATGCGTATTACCAACAATAGTTATGGTACAGGTACCTTGTTCACTAGCTCTTGAATGACATCATCAGCAGTAATACCTTCAGCTTCAGCTTCGAATGAGATTAAGACTCTATGTCTAAATACATCTGGTAAAATAGCTTGTATATCATCTGGAGAAACAAAGTCTTTGCCACTTAACCAAGCATGGGCTCTAGCACATCGATCAAGCGCAATTGTAGCACGTGGGCTTACACCGTACCTTATTTGTGACTGAAGCTCATCGCTATATCTTTCTGGATTTCTTGTCGCCATAACAAGTTCAACTAAATATCTTTCTAGTGGTTCTGAAATATGTAAATTTAATACTTCTTTTCTAGCTTGGAATAATATTTCTTGCGTTAATTTTTCTGGGATATCAATATCAGGTTTTGCCAATTCTTCTCTATTTAGTCTTAATATTTTCAATTCAGAATCGACATCAGGATAAGTGATATTAACTTGAAGCAAAAATCGGTCAAGTTGTGCCTCGGGTAACGGATAAGTCCCCTCTTGTTCAATAGGATTCTGGGTTGCCATTACCAAGAACAAATCACTTAAAGGATAACTGGTATGGCCAACTGTTATTTGTCGTTCAGCCATTGCTTCAAGTAACGCTGATTGTACTTTAGCTGGGGCTCTATTAATTTCATCAGCTAAAACAAGATTATGGAACAATGGTCCTTTCTGGAACTCGAATGTACCTTCTTGTGGTCGATACACCTCAGATCCCGTCAAATCAGCTGGCAACAAGTCAGGCGTAAATTGAATACGTTGAAAATCACCCTCAATAGCTTTTGATAATGAATGGATTGCTTTGGTTTTTGCTAATCCAGGAGCACCTTCAACCAGCATGTGTCCATCAGCTAAAATAGCAATAAGTAGTCGATTAACAAGTTTGCTTTGGCCAATAATATGAGATTCAACATATTTTTTCAGAAGGTGAAAAGCATTAAAACATTCAGACATTATAATCCTTATATATTGCTTTAAATAATTCAAATATAACCAAAATATGTGAAGATAAAAAGACTGTTACTACCACTTAAAAGGAATAATATGACATAGCTGGATATTGTACATTGAATATCAGATAATTATTACAAGATAAGTAACTTTAAGGAGTGGTTATGAAACTAAGATTTTTATCTAGTATAGCAATACTCATATCGACTACCGTTGCATATGCAAACCCTTTTCTAACAGCGGTCGCCGTGACTGCCACCAGTTCTACAATTGCAACTGGCTCTGCAGTATATATGCGCAATAATGGTATTAATACTCAAATTGTTAATACGAATGTTGGGCCAGTTGCCATACCTGCGCCATACGCTTCTGACTACAATTCACAGGAACCAAATTACTACCAGGAGCAAGAACAAGCCCAACAGCAGAAAGTTGACTTTATGAGTAACTGATTCTGTAATTAGTTAACTAGTTCAAAAAATGTTTTAAATTTACCTCAAATATCAGTATCATATTTTGAGTTATAATATTGGAGTAAAGAAGTGTCAAAGGCTGCTGTTGTTCAAATGAGCTCTTGTGCTTCAATCGGTACAAATTTAATTGCTGCTAAAAAATTAATTACCAGAGCGGCAAAAATGGGTGCAAAATTAATTATTCTACCCGAATGTTTTTCAGTTTTAGGTGACCCATCGGTCTATTATGTTAATCGTGAAATTCTTGGTGAAGGACGTGTTCAATCATATATCTCCAATCTAGCCAGAGAATTACGTGTTTGGATAGTTGCTGGATCAATTCCTATTGTTTGTGATAAATCACCTTCAAGCGTTTACAACGCATCTATACTTTACAATAGCCTAGGTGAGTTTGTAGATGCTTATTATAAAATACATTTATTTGATGTTGATGTTAGTGAAAGCGAAGCATATAGAGAGTCTGACTATTTCTATCCAGGAGACAAAGTTGTTGTTCAAGACACTCCAGTAGGTCGTTTAGGGATGTCAATTTGTTATGATGTGCGCTTCCCTGAATTGTATAGAAGCATGCTCGACCAAGGTGCAGAAATAATTTGCGTGCCAAGTATGTTCACAGCAATAACCGGCGCTGCCCATTGGGAGCCTCTGCTTAGAGCCAGAGCAATAGAGAATCAGTGTTATATACTAGCATCAGGTCAGTCTGGCTATCACAATGATACTGGAAGACTAAGCTATGGTCATAGCATGATAATCAACGCTTGGGGAGAGGTTCTAGGATGCTGTGAAATCGGTGAAGGTGTTGTTGTCGCTGATATAGATCTTGACCATCAAGCTAGACTTAAAAAGACTTTCCCATCCACAAAAAATAGACGATTTAATTTAAAATATAATCTTAAAAAATAGTTTCTTACATACGCCAAAAAATTCTGCTAAAGTTAAATTACATTTATTACTTCTTGTAACGAAACTGGCTAATAATTATGAAATTTAAACTCATATCAGTAATTATTTTCGGATTTATTGCCAGCGGCTGCGCTATGATAAGCGGTAAAAGTCCAAATAATAACTCGCATAACTCAGAAAAATATCAAAAATATTCAGACTCAGACATTAAATATAACGCACTGAATGCATTAGACAGATATCCCAATATTAACAAAAATGGGAATGTTGAAATTACAGTATTTGACCATATCATATTACTGCTTGGTCAAGTCCCCGATAAGTCAAACGAAATAGCACTAGCAAATGATATGGCTAAAATACCTGGCGTAATCAAGGTTTTCAATCAACTTACCGTTGGACCACCGGCTACATTTTCTGATTACACGAGTGATAGTTGGATAACCACAAAAGTTATCTCAACATTATTGTCAGAAGGCATTAGCAGCTCTAAATTCAAAATCATTACTGAAAATGGCGTTGTTTACATGATGGGGGTTGTTTCGAAATATGAAGGCCATAGAGCTTCAATTGTTGCGAGTAAAGTTGATGGTGTAAAAAAAGTTGTAAACCTATACTCTTACATAAACCCCAATATTTATCCTGATGATGTAAAAAAACCTAGTGTTAATCAAGTACAAATAGATAATGGTAATGCACTAAATCCTATATATTAATATCTACAATATAATCTTCTAAATTATCGATGTTATGCTTATTTTCTAACTCAGCATATTTTCTTATTGATACATTAACAGGTTTATTTTTATTCGTGATTAAAGGATGCCACGAAGGAAGTTTGTTACCTTGATAAAGTCTCCTATAGGCGCAAGTCTTAGGTAACCAGTGTTGAGCTTTGTCTAATAACTCGTAGGTAATGGTTAGGCAATCAGGTTGATTTTGTTTTCGATTTTTATAATCACTGCATTTACTTTTCTTAAGATCAAAAAACTTACACACTACATTGGTACAAACAACTTCATTTGTATCTTCATCCTGTAGTTTATGTAAACAGCATATACCACAGCGATCACATAAGCTTTCCCATTGTTCATGGTTCATCTCATTTAAGGATGTTGTTTCCCACCAATTTCCTTTAGTCATTAAGAGTATTAATATATTTAAAGTGAGCAGATTTTAAGTTAAACATAACAAAACATAAACCCTCTTGTTCATATTTATTGTTTATTCTTAAAGATTCAATTCGCTTTATTTTATATTACTTGAAAGAGTTGAGCTGACTCGTTAAAATTCACACACAAATGTTATTGAGTTTATAAAATGCTCTGGAAAGAAATCACCATCCCCGCTACTAATTCAGAATTAGAGAATATTGAAAATACTTTGCTTAATTTAGGCGCTTGTTCGGTCACGTTAAAAGACGCAGAAGACCAACCTATTCTTGAACCTGCAGTTGGTGACACGCCTGTATGGGATAAACTTTTAATTACGGCTTTATTTACTGAAGACTTCAACTTAAACAAAATAGAGAAAGCAATAATTAAATCATTTCCTAATATTGATCATAAATCTATTTCGAATAGAGAATTTCCAGACCAAGATTGGGAAAGAAGCTGGATGGATGATTTCCATCCTATGAAATTTGGTTCAAGACTTTGGATATGCCCTTCATGGAAAAATCCACCACAAGCAGATGCAATTAATATTATACTTGATCCAGGTCTAGCTTTCGGTACTGGCACTCACCCTACGACTTCACTATGCTTGGAATGGTTAGATCAGAATATTAATACTCCTGATTTGGTAGTCGACTACGGTTGTGGCTCAGGGGTACTTGCTATTGCAGCCCTAAAGCTCGGCGCAAAAAAAGCTATTGGTATTGATAATGACCCACAAGCAATTATTGCGTCAAAAGATAACAATCATAAAAATGGCATACCAGAAGACCTATTCAAGCTATATCTCCCTGATGATCAACCTGAACATATCCAATCAGATGTTTTAATTGCTAACATATTAGCTATGCCATTAATTTCATTAATAGATACAATCTGTTCTAAATTGAAACCTAATGGCAAAATTGCTTTGTCTGGGATACTAGCCGAACAAGCTGATGATGTTGCTCAAGCCTATTCAAAATATTGCCATATAGAAAATATTAAACAATTAGAGGACTGGGTAATTATTACTGGCATAAAAAAATGACACCCATAAAGATTGGTCCTTATACTGCCAAAAATAATTTATTCTTAGCACCTATGGCGGGTGTTACGGACTTACCATTCAGAAAGCTATGTCGCAAACACGGTGCCGGATGGGTTGTCTCTGAAATGGTATGGTCACAACCGCATCTTTTAAAAACCACCAAGACCATAAACCGTATCACTCATGATGATGAACCATCACCAAAAATTGTACAGATTGCTGGTGGTGACCCAGAAATGTTAGCAGAGTCCGCTAAATTAAATGTCGAACGTGGTGCTGAGATTATCGACATTAACATGGGCTGCCCTGCTAAGAAAGTCTGTAATAAATTAGCTGGCTCAGCATTAATGAAAGACGAGAAACTCGTAGAAGATATCTTGAATGCAGTTGTTGCTTCTGTTGATGTTCCTGTAACTCTAAAAATTCGAACTGGCTGGGATAGTCAAAACAAAAACGCACTTACTATCGCTAAAATTGCTGAAGAAGCAGGAATTCAATCACTTGCAATACATGGTCGAACTCGTGATCAAAAATACACTGGCTATGCTGAATACGACACTATTTCACATATCAAGCAAAGTATTAAAATTCCTGTGATCGCTAATGGTGATATCAACTCACCTGAAATTGCAAAAGAAATTTTAGAATACACTAAAGCAGATGGGCTAATGATTGGTCGGTCAGCACAAGGTAATCCTTGGATATTTGAACAAATCGATCATTATTTAAGAACAAATGAATCTGCAAAAAAACCAGAAATCAGCATTGTAAAGAATACGTTAATTAATCATGTTAAATCACTACATAAATTTTATGGTGACTTTATGGGTTTGAGAATAGCTAGAAAACATGTGGGTTGGTATTTAGATACTTCTTTCAGTGAATTACAATTAAAGAGGCAGTTCAATAAACTAGATATACCAAATAACCAAATTAGTTTTCTAGATACTTGCTTAACGTCTTAAAGTCATCAAATGCCCAGATCAAATATTGATAAGTAATCAATTACAAAAGCAGCCTTATTTTCAATGCAAAATACAGTCAGCATCCCTCATAAAAATAATATCACCCGTTGAGGATAAGGGCTATTGCAGGCTATATTCTATATATGCCACCTATATCAACAAAAAATGCAGTGCAATTCGTTAAAAAGAAATAAATATTATCTACTACTGTGGTTGTTAATATTATTTATTTCTATCGTATTAAGATTTTGGAATTTAGATGATATTCCTGGTCCCGTCTTTGATGAAGTCTACTTTCCTCAATATGGCTATGACTATATTGTAGGTAAAGAATTTTTTCATGTGCACCCTCCTTTAGCAAATTATATTTTTGCCGGCAGTATCTGGGTTTATTACCATCTACCTTGGACAAACAGCCAGGAAATTTCCAGCATCCCTTATGATCAATTAGCAGCCATGAGCTATAGATGGATCAATGCTTGTTTTGGCGTTATCTTAACCATTGTTGCCTGGCTTACAGCTTATTGTATTAGCAGACAAAAATGGTTTGCCTTAATCGTCTTCATATTGATGGTGATTGATGGTTCCTTGCTAGTGGATTCAAGACACGGCATGAATAATATTTACCTCGTTTTATTTGGGCTGCTTACAATTACATTTGCCGCCTTAAGTATAAATGCAATTGAAAAGGCAAAAAAGCATCAATGGTTATTATTGTGTGGTATATTTCTTGGTTTAACAGTATGCGTAAAATGGAATGGCTTGGGCTATTTTTTATGTATTTTAGCCTTCATTATATTATACAAACTAATGGTTATTACTGACATCTACCGGCCTGTCGCTAATTCGTTTCAAATTTCAAGAAATCAATCTCCTACAAATATATCTATATGGGATATAGTTGTTTATTTTATTGTTATCCCAATTGTTGTTTATTGTTTGCTTTGGGTGCCAGATAGAATATTCAATACAGAATATTCATTTTTAGAAATACATAAACAAATTCTAAATTATCATAAAGATTTAGTCGGTTCAGATGAACATCCATATTGCTCTAAATGGTATACTTGGCCGTTTATGATAAGACCAGTTGGATATAGTTTTAGCACAGAAAGTATTGTTAACAGTGTTGGTGAAAAAATCACATACTATAAAGATGTGCATCTTTTCCCTAATCCAGCAATCACCTGGGCTTCAGTTATTGCCATATTAGTAATGATTATTGACTGGATTGTTAGAACACGTAATTGGTTTTTGAAAGGTATATCGACTAAAACCTATGCAATTATCACCTTTCTATTACTAGCATATTTTGCTAATTTTTTACCTTGGGCTTTTGTTAAGCGCTGCTTATTTTTATATCACTATCAATCAGCTGCAACAATCGGCATATTTATTCTAGCTTGGTATTTAACCAAGTGCCTGTTAAGTCAATATGTAGCTTTAAAACTCATCGCCATAAGCGCATTTACATTAATATTATTATCCTTCATTTACTGGTTACCTTTTCAACTTGGAATACCGCTAGAACAAAGCGCATTTTATAATAGAATGTGGTTTAATTCTTGGATATAGACTTTCAACATAAACAAGTTGACCAGGAGTATTAGATGCAAGATAAAATTATAGATTTTTGGTTTAAAGAAGCTGGTCCTTCTAATTGGTGGGCGAAAGATGTAGCGTTCGACAATTTAATTAGAGAGCGATTTTTATCCGTACACAATAAGGCAATTGCCGGAGAACTTCATTCTTGGCGGAGAACAGCACATGGTCGATTAGCTGAAATCATTGTTATTGACCAGTTTTCAAGAAACATCTACCGAGGTGACGAAAGATCGTTCATTTATGACCCAGTAGCACTTGTTCTAGCGCAAGAAGCAATACAGGCAGGCTCCCATCAGCTACTTTCCATCCAGGAAAGAACTTTTTTGTACATACCATTTATGCACAGCGAATCAAAAGCCATTCATGAAATTGCAGTTAAACTATTTCACACTAAAGGGTTAGAAGAGAATTTAAATTTTGAGTACAAACATAAAGAAATTATTGATAAGTTTGGGCGCTACCCTCATAGAAATTTAATATTAGGCAGAGTATCTACATCTGAAGAACTCGCTTTTTTAAAAACACCAAATTCATCTTTTTAAAATATACTGATTTATCATTTCACCAATTTTTTCAAAAATGGAATAGAGATAAGCGCTAATAATAAAGCCGCTGCTGATATTCCAGCAAACTCCCACAGCGCATGAGAATAAATATGGAACAATTCTGATTGATTTGTATCTCCTTTTGGTATCGCTGTTAAGCCAGCAAGCACACCAGAGAGTTTTCCACCAATACCTAGAGATATCATCCAAATACCCATGAAAAGTCCTCTGCTGTCAGTTGGCGCTAATTTATTGGCGACTGACAGACCAATCGGCGACAATGCTAACTCACCTATAGAAATTAAAAAGTAGGAGACAACAATCACATAACCAGATATTAATGCAGCTGGATTGTGAATGGTTACAATAAAAGCGAAGAAGCAGAAAGCAAATGTCATTATTACCATGCCAATTGCAAATTTAGTTGAATCGTGAATTGGCATCCCCTTCTCAGCTAATACCACCCACATTTTACCTACCAAGCTACCAAGTAATATGACTCCAACTGACTCTAATGTAAAAAAAGATGCTGTTGGCAGTGTAAATCCAAAAATATTATGATTAACCATCTTTTCGATGAAAATAACCATTGATGAAAACATCTGAAAAAATATTGCCCAAAACACAACTGAGATAATAAGTAAAACTAAATATGCCAGACAGTTTTTCAAGTATGATGGATGTTTATACGCTGTAAAAAATAATAAAAATACACTGAGAACACTTATAATGATAAACACTAAGTCAGAAATACTAGGTGAAAGGATGACATATACACAAAAGATAATAGACAAAACCGTTATTCCCACACCCCAAAGATAGTTACCAAAGGCTATATTATCTTCTTTTTTTTCGTAATCTATGGAAGCTGCTTTTACTCCAAAGTAAATAGTTAGCAACCCAACAAAGGCACCAATTGCAGCAGTATAAAAAGGAATACTCCAGCCTAAATATGAACTTAAGTATCCAGCAAGAATACCACCTATTAAAGAACCCAAGTTGATTCCAACATAAAATATGGAAAACCCTAAATCCCTTCTTGGGTCATGCGAATCGTAAAAATTACCTAAAAATGATGATACATTAGATTTAACCAAACCCGTACCAACAGAGATAAACGCAAGAGCCGTTGCCATCATATGAAATGATTCTGCGGATATCCCATAGCCTAATATGGCAAAACCAGAAACTAAGGCAACCTCACCTAAAATTGTGCTTCTAAAATGACCTAGAAATTTATCAGCAATTAACCCACCGATGATACTAGTCGTATAAACTAGACCAACATAAGTACCCGTTACAGAAAAACTTTGCTTTTCGGTTAAACCAATCACTTTAATTAAAATAAGTGTTAATAAACCTTGGGAGATATAAAAACCATACCTTTCCCAAAATTCAGTCATAAAACAGATTGGTAACGCAATAGGATGTTTATTTTTTGACATAATAGTTCAGATATTTTCTTTTAAGTATATAGAGAAATTAATTCACTTGTTATTTACCTGCTTGTAAAAACTGACCAAAGGATTTTTTTTATCATGAATACTATACAAATTTATTTGCTTGAAAATACCTGAAGAATTGGCATCAGCGTGCTAAAATTTTCTGTAACTATTCTTTATAGGTTATAAATAATGGAATTTAAGGATTATTATAAAACACTTGAGGTGGATAAATCTGCATCCGCTGCTGATATTAAAAAGTCATTCAGAAAATTGGCTAGAAAATATCACCCGGATGTTAGCTCAGAGGAAAATGCTCAAGATAAATTTAAAGAGCTTAATGAAGCATATGAAGTATTAAAAGACGCTAAAAAAAGAGAAGAGTATGATCAATTTGTTGCTAGCGGAGGAAGAAGCGCGCATCAACATACACAATATGATCAGGCAAATTCTAATCAAGACCAGCAAAGACAGTATTATTCATCTACTGGTAATCCAGAGGATTTTAGTGATTTTTTCGAGTCAATGTTTGGTGATGCTCGCGCGCACTCACACCAGCAACATTCTCATTCTCAACGCAAACAAAAAGGCCAAGACACTCACTATACATTTGATATTCCGCTTGAAGATGCATTTAATGGCACAACTAAAACTGTTCAAATTGAGGCTTTATCACTTGATAAAGATGGAATGGTAATTAAAACACCTAAGACATTAAATATTAAAATCCCTAAAGGCATTTCAGAAGGTAAAACAATTCGCCTAAAGAACCAAGGCAATCCGAGTATTTCTGGTGGAGAAAATGGTGACTTATATATTAAGGTGCACATTCTACCACATGATATTTTTTCATTAATTGACAATGATATTAATGTCATTCTCCCTATTTCACCTTGGGAAGCTGCTTTGGGTGCTTCTATAAAAGCACCAACACTTAAAGGTGCCGTAAATCTAAAAGTGCCTGCTAACTCTCAGAGCGGTAAAAAATTAAGATTAAAAGGCTATGGCTTAACCGACAAGCATGACCAATATGTTCAATTTAAAATTGTAAACCCAGAAATTAAAAATGATGAAGATAAAAAACAATTTGAGAATCTGTCAAAACATTTTGATTTTAATCCAAGAGCCGGACTAGGAGTATAAGCCCATGTCAATTCAAAAAGAATATACCATTATTGATATTTGTCATATCTGTACAATTAAAACCGAGCTTGTTATCGAAATTGTTGAACATACCATTGTCGAACCAGTAGAGCCTGCACCTGAGAAGTGGCTCTTTGATGATTCTGATTTAATACGTATCAAAAAAGCGCTTAGATTACATCATGATCTTGGTGTAAACTTTGCTGGTGTAGCTTTAGCACTGGATTTATATGAGAGAGTTGAAAGCTATCAATCAAGAATTTCACATTTGGAAAATTTACTTAATCAATTTGAAAAATAAGCCTTATTCAGAATTTAATCACAAGGAATTTCTATGAAACCATTAACTGTTTTAGCAACATTTAAAGCTCATGCTGACAAAACCCATGAGCTCAAACAAGCATTGAGCAACCTAGTAGAGCCGACATTGTATGAAACTGGTTGTATTCAGTATGATTTACACCAAGATATTAATAGCCCAGAAAAGTTTTTTATGTTTGAGCAATGGTCTAGCAAAGAACATTTAGATGCTCATCTACAATCTGATCATATTAATGAATTTTTAAAAGCTGCAGAAAAACTATTGGCTGAGCCAGTTATTATTTCATTAGCAAACAAAGTTTGACGGTTAGGTTACAAAAATGCTTTTAGAACAGGTTTTTAGTCAATTCCTGCTAATATAGATTATCCGTAATCTTCTCATAACCACTATCTTTTAGAAGATTACTTTTGTTTTAATTTAATATCGCTAAACTGATCAGGATATTTTGCTTGGCTTTTAGAATACATTTTACTTATTAGCTCAAAATCATTTTCGATGTTTGATACTGTCATAACATTTGCGACACGGGCTAATCTATTCTGATAGTCTAAAACGTAGAATATAATAGGTACTTGTGCTTGCTGCGCCACATGATAAAAACCACTTTTCCAGTAATCTCTGTGTTTTCTTGTACCTTCTGGTGTAATCGCAAGTAATAGCTTTTCATGAGTTTCAAAATTAGCGACTAACTCATCTACAATATTATTATCTTTGCTTCTATCAATTGGAATGCCACCAAACATTTTTAGCATTTTTGCAAATGGAAATTTAAACATGGATCCTTTTGCAAACCAATTTAACGTTAAGCCATACTTAAACTTAATGACGCATAAAATAAAAAAGTCCCAATTAGAAGTATGCGGCGCTATGACGACCACAGCTTTATTAATATTTTCAGGCAATGGTTCTGCTTTAAACCGAAATAAGATCAATATCAATGATGCGGTACCCCGCAATAACTTTTTAGGTAAATAAAGCAGTAACTTTAAGGTGTTACTCATTAACGCTTCTGATCTTGTACATATTCATCGGTCCACACTTTGAATAATTTTAGTTCATTAGGCCCAAATGAATTACTAATGGCAACATCTGCTGCATCTCTTCCTTTAGCTAATGGGATTCTGCCAATACAGGGTTTGTTATTTCTAGGGTCGAATACATGCCAACCGCCTTCTAGGTAAACTTCCATCCAAGCTGCAAAGTCCATCAAGCCATGTGGTGGTGGCACACCAATATCGCTTAAATATCCCATACAATACCTAGCAGGAATATTCACACAACGACATAATGTAATGGCAAGATGTGTATAATCTCGACATACACCTTCCCCCTCATTATAAACATCCCATGCCGTTTTTGTCGCACGGGCTTTAGAGTAGTCAAAAGTAATATGGTTATGAACAAAATTGCATATATTATTCACGCACTCTAACCCTGAAGATATATGACCAAACTGCTTCCAGGCAAGCTCACCAAATAACTCAGTTTCACAATACCGACTACCCAGCAAAAATACTAAGGTTTCATTTGGTAAGTCCTCAACGGCATATTTATTAGCTGTTACTGGCCAAGTATCTTGTTTACCTGAATCATTAATTATTGCGTCTGAATATAGTCGAATCTGCCCTTTTGGTGCAACTAATCGACATAACCAGTTACCATAAATATCTCGATAATATTCAATAGGAACAGACGGTGTTGCTAGCACATGGTCAGGCGCCACTAAATCAGATACTCGGGAATAATGGACATTTAATGATAAAATAATGGGTGTTTGTTTTGGGCAATCAAAAATAATTTCGTACCCAATCTTAATTTGCATTAGTCTCTCCAAATTTATTTTAATATAAAAAAAGTAATGTTTTGAGAACTGCAAGGTTGCAAAAGGTAAGGTCCAAACTTTTAAAGATTGCAATAAAAGCAATATAGTTTGCAAAACAACTATATATAATAATGCTTAAAATTTGTTATATATGCAATAAACTAGCCAACTAAGCTTAGATTAATTGTTAAACTTACATAGACACCAAGCTTGAAATTATGATTGTTTAAACTGAAAGGAAATAAACATGCCTAAAATAAAAATAAACGCTACTGAATTCTATTATGAACTCCACGGAAAAGGACAACCCATAGTCATGATTTCTGGGTATACATGTGATTCACAGTTTTACTTACAATTAATTGATGAGCTTAAAGATAATTACCAATTACTCATTTTTGACAACCGTGGAATAGGTCAAACCAAAGATGATGGGAAACCTTTTACTGCAGAGATAATGGCAAAGGATGTGATTGATCTTTGTGATGCTCTAGACATCCATAAACCGTCAATCCTCGGTCAGTCAATGGGTGGCACGATTGCACAAACAATTGCTGCAAATTATCCCGAGAAAATCAATAAATTAATACTTGTCGCGACATCCGCAAAATGGCGACAGGCCATGTTAAAAGGCCTAGGTTCAATTTTAGATTTAGGTAAAGCGGGATGTGATATTGACTTAATTCTAAATGCTGCCATCCCATGGGTGTATGGCGAAAAATTTTTATCAAACCCTGAAAATATCAATGATTTTAAAAAAGCGGTTCTGACTAATCCCTTTATGCAATCATTAAGCGATCAAAGCAGGCAGTATGAGGTTTTAATCAAATTTAACGGTCTAGATGCTTTATCAAAAATCACTGCTAATACTTTGATTCTCTACGGAACAGAAGATTTAATTTCATTACCTACAGAATCACAATTTTTATCAGAACATATTAAGAACTCAAGCATTAAAGCCATTGAGTGTGGACATGATATTCCTAACGAAGCGACAAAAGAAATTGCAGTCGAAGTCTCCAATTTTTTAGCTGAATGATTCTAATTATCTAAAATACTTTTCAAATCTTGTTTAAATTTACCTATGCTTTAATTATACATCACTAACTTAATGTCTAAATGGATTTTGCAAAGTTTTGTCATAGACACCCCAAAAATAGTCGCAGTAAAAACGCTTATAAGTACTGTATGTATGTTAAAGATAAAAAAGAAGTTAGAAAGCATATTACCGAAAGCAAGTATGCCTTCAAATATTGCTTAAATCTTGTAGATAGAAGAAGTTTGCGTGAACATATCACAGAAAGCGCCTATGCCTATATGTATTGTAAACATGTCGAAAATAGAGAAAGTATTCGTGAAAGAATAATACATCCCGAGTATATTGAAAAATTGAATGAATATCTATCTGGAGAATCTTAAAGTAAAGCATATATATGTGCCCTTTTCATACTTGTATATCTCAATTCTTCAACTATATTTAAAACATAAACAAGCTAGATAGTGACTATAATTTAACTATATAAAACCTATAGTTATTAGATTCTCTCTATCTCTTTATATATTGATGAAGAATTAATTATGGGAAATTTTTGGCTTCAATCTAGAACAATCTGTGCCTATGCCGTTAGCTTGTTAGCACTGGCAGAGATTGTTGATTTAACCATTGTTGCTGTTGCCATTCCTCAAATGATGGGTTCACTTGGCGCAAATATAGACTCAATTGCAATGGTGACGACAAGTTATATTGTCGCCGCTGCTGTATTCATTATGCTTTCTGGTCTCGTTGTTCGCAAATATGGTATGAAGCGCGTGATTATGATATCAGGTATTGTATTCTGTATTTCATCTGTACTTTGCGGTCAAGCAACTTCTTTACCAGAAATGATTTTTTTTAGATTAGTTCAAGGGATAGGCGGTGCCTTTTTACCCGCAGTCGCTCAGTCATATATTGCTCGACGTTTTCAAGGTCAAGAACAAGCTAAAATGATGATTATATTCAGTCTTGTTGTCGTCATGGGTCCTATTCTTGGCCCTGTTTTGGGCGGAATACTCGTTGCTAATATGAGTTGGCGTTGGATATTTTATGTCAATGTGCCTATATGTGTCGTAGCGGTAACATTAATTGCCATCTTCATGAAAAATGAACCGATCAAGAAAATTAAAATTGACTATATTAGCTTCGCATTTATGGCAGTAGGTGTTGGGCTGTTAGAGTATTTTATTGATGAAGGCAATCGTCACGGTTGGTTTGGATCAATTGAAATGATTATTATTCTAACGAGTGCAATCATCCTAATTGGTTTTTTCATTTGGCGTGGCTTATTAGGGTCTTCAGTCGTAAAACTTAGCATATTTAAAAACACAAACTTTGTTTTAAGCTGTTTCTCAATGTTCATTTTTATGATGTTTGCGACAGCAACTTTTGCTTACTTCCCTACTATGATGCAGGATATATATAACTACCCTGTTGATGATGCTGGCTGTATTACAGTTCCACGTGGACTAACTGCAATGATCACAGCCATGTTTATTCCTAAGCTTTCAAGCCTAGTTGGTGAACGAGTTGTCATGGCTACTGGTCTGGTTACATTTGCCGTTGGCTCATTTATGCAAGCTTATTTTGGCGCCGCTGTTAGTGTCAGCTATGTTGTAACCTCTATGGTTTTTCAAGGCTTTGGCATGATGTGCTTTTTTATACCTATTATGCAAATTTGTTTTATTGGTATACCTGATGAAGAAAATAGTGACGCATCTGGGGTATTTAATTTCTTCAGAAACTTTTCCGCTTCAGTTGGTACCTCTATTTCAGCAACAATCATTTCTCACCAAATGCAGGTTAATTATCATGATCTCGGTGAGCATGTGTCACCTTATGCGAATGGATTTCAATGGTGGGTACAAAACCTTTCTGGGCTCAGCGAAACAATGCAGGTTGCTATTGCTAATACACAAGTACAACAGCAAAGTGCATTCATAAGTTATTTAGATAATTACTATATGTGTGCAGTCGGCATGATCATTATTGCTTGGACACCATTTATTTTAAAGAAACGTAAACTTGACCATTCTGACCAATCTACAAATATGATGCATTAACGGGGATAGCAAATGTCTGAAGAAACTCAAACAGAAACAATTGATAACGATAAAGAACAGAAAAAATCGAGTCCAGTAAAAAAAATCGTTATAGGGCTAGGCATTATTATTATCGCTGCTATTGGTATTATATGGTATTGGCTTTACACCGTGTATCACCCGAGTACAGATAACGCCTATGTCCAAGCTAATATCATAAACGTTGCGCCAAAAGCAGGTGGTTTTATTGAAAAGATTCATGTTCAAAATAATCAATATGTAAATAAAGGCGACCTGTTAATAGAGATTGATCCTATTGACTATGATTTAGCAGTAAATAAATCAAAACAAGATTACCTGCTGGCTCAACAGAAAGTAGTGAACAGCAAGCAAGATATCTCAAATGCTAAAGCCAACGTTGCAAAGGCACAGTCTAATTTCGATTTTGCAAAATCTATGGCTGAAAGGTATGGAAATTTATACAATCAGAAAGCCGGCTCTTTGCAAGACAAACAGAAATATGAAAACCAAATGCATCAAGCAAAACAAGCCCTTGACCAATCAAAGTCATCCCTAAATCAGGCAGAGATAGGTTATGAAGCAGCTAAGACTCAAGTAAAAATTGCAAAAATTGGCCTTGATAACGCCAATGTAAATCAATCATATACAAAGATTTTCGCACCTGTAACTGGATACATAGGCAATTTAGATTTACAAGTTGGCCAATTAGTTGGACAAGGTCAAAAGTTATTTGTACTGATTGATGATGGAAGCTGGTGGGTAGATGTTAATTTTGAAGAGTCACAATTAAGCAGAATAAAGCCAGGTCAACCCGCTTCTATTTCGTTAGACATGTATAGTTATACCTATCGCGGGACGGTTCAAAGTATTAGTTATGCAAGTGGTAGTACTTTCTCATTATTACCACCACAAAACGCTTCTGGCAACTGGGTCAAAGTTGCACAACGATTTACCGTACGCGTTAAAATAGAGAACAACGCTAAATACCCATTAAGGGTTGGTGCCAGTGCAGATGCATCTGTTAATACCACTAACTAAGGGTTAATATGAAATTAAAGCAATTAAGCACTTTAACAATAAGCACCCTGCTTTTATCAGGCTGCTCTTTTTTTAACCCAAGCACCAATAAGCCAGATATTGATTCGCCTGAAAAGTGGCAACATTTAACTTCTACTACCGAGGTCAAAAATAGTAACTTACCAGACTTAGCTTGGTGGGAAAAATTTAATGACCCTCAACTCAATACGCTAATGAAAGACGCATTAGAAAATAATAATAATATTCAAACTGCAATTGGTAATATCATTCAAGCAGAAGCATCAGTCGACAAGGCAAATTATTCTTGGTTACCTACGGCTGGTATTGGTGGCTCTGTTTTTGGAGGGCAAATATTTGGCACTTCTTTTGAAAATAAAACAGGCAACCCCCTGCTAGATTCCTATAAACCTGAAAGCTCTCAAAACTTTTCTGGTTACTCTGCGGGCTTTGCACCCTCTTATACATTGAACATACTTCGTCAGATCAAAATGGGTAACATTGCTGACCTTAACCTAGCATTACGAATTCAAGCAAAAAATGCGGTTAGATTAGCAATTATTAGTCAAGTTGCAGGCAATTACTTTAATTTTTTAGGCTTGAAAAAGCAGCTACAAATACAAAATGAAATGCTTAATGATGCAAAAGCACTTAGAAAATACACCATTATTCAATATGAACACGGTCAGTCATCAGAAATGAACGTAAAAGGCTTAGACCAGTTTATCTCAATGCTTGATAGTCAAATCCCATCTATTCAAAATGATTTAGTGATGACTCAAAATGCTTTGCGCATTTTAACGAATAAAAACCCTGGAAAAATCATCACCAAAAATAACTTTGACAATATTAATACAAAAGGAATTATTCCAGTAAACCTTCCCTCTGAAGTTTTAAAGTCTCGTCCAGATATTGCTATTGCTGATTATCAATTACAAATGACAAACGAACAGATTGCTGCTAATGCTGCTAAGTTCTTTCCATCCATTAGCTTAACCGGCATGGTTGGTGATGTTTCTATGCAGTTAACCAACCTCTTTTCATTTGGTGCAGGTTTTTGGTCAGCTGCATTAGGTGCAGCAATGCCAGTATTAGATATGGGCATATTTGCAGATATAGATAAAAGCAAAGGTGAATATTATTCTGCATATTACAACTATATCGAAAAAGTCCGTACCGCATTTATGGAAGTTGATAACGGATTGTCAAAAAATAAAACCGTTCGTCAAGAATATCAGCAACAAGAGACAGGCTTAATGACAGCTGAAGAACAATATCAACTAGCCAGAATTATGTATGAACAAGGTGCTATTAGTTATTCCGATACCCTTGCTGCCAAACTAAACACTGATTATATGCAGTCGAATGTTAATAAATCTAAAATCAAACAGATGAATAGTATAGTTAATTTATATGATGTTTTAGGTGGTGGATATAACGTGAATAATACTGAAGTCGCTAAAAAGTTTGATGATGAGCATGATGTGTGATTAAACATCAATCTAGGGTCAAAATCACCTTCCTATAAAAAATTCACAACCAAATGCACAATCGCTAATCCACCGAATATAAGCCATCCAAATAAGATTAATGCTAATACCATTGGCTTAATACCAGCTTGTTTAAATTTAGATACATGTGTTTCCACACCTAACGCTGTCATAGCCATGGTCAATAAGAACTTGTCTATAACTAGGATTACAGCAACCACACTTGCTGGCAACCAATCTAAGGAATTGAATGCAGCAACTAAAATAAACCCTACAGCAAACCAAGGTATAACAACTTTAACCTTATCTGCTTGACCGCCACTTGCTGCAGCTGCCTTTTTAGCTTGAGAGGCTATCCATAACCCAACAATAATCAATAATGGCGCAATCATTAAAACACGTATCATTTTAACCGTTACAGCAACCACTTCTGCCTTTTCACTAACCGCATCGCCTGCTGCAACAACTTGAGCAACTTCATGTATGGTAGCGCCTGTGAAAATACCATAATTCATATCATCGAAGCCTAACCATCCTGCTTTCATTACAATCGGATAGATAAACATTGCTATGGTACCAAATACAACCACCGTACCCACTGCCATTGCTGCCTTATAAGGTTCAGACTTAATCACTGACTCAGCCGCAAGAACCGCTGCGGCACCACAAACTGAACTACCAGCCGAAATTAATATTGAACTGTCTCGATCTAACCCAAATACTTTTTGACCAAGATACATGCCTATTACAAAAGTAGTAGCTAACATTAAGATTGACGCTAGAAATCCATGTATTCCAACAGAAGAAATTAACTGAAATGATAAATGGAATCCAAAGAAGATAATGGCAATTCTGAGAATACGCTTACAACAAAAAACAACACCTGGCCCCCAGTTAGACGGGGTAATGGGTTTAATTGTATGTGCATAAATCATACCTAGAATAATGCCTATAATTAAAGGGCTTATCCCTAAATCTTCTACAGCTGGAATGAGTGACACCAAGTATGAAACGACTGATATTATTCCAACAATAATAATACCACCTGCGAATCCTAATTTATCTTTATCCAATTTCATCTCCTCTAAAATTATAACTGGATGGAATATACAAAAATTAACCAAATAATTATATTCAAATAAATATAACCATATATTCAATTTTAGTTAACTAAAAATGGGAGACTTTTTAAGCTATAATACTCTGAAATATAGAAAGAAAATTTGAAGCATGCATAATTTTAAGACAAAAGCAGAAAAAAATGTCAACTCTTAAAGGGGTAATTGCTTTTAGTATTGCCGGGCTATTTCTTCTTTATGAATTCATTCTACAAGTATCACCTCAAGTGATGGCAAAAGATATTATTGGTTCAACAGGAACATCTACTGCTCTATTCGGAACTATGGCCTCGATGTATTTCTATGCATATGCGCCAGGGCAATTATTTACAGGGGTGAGTTATGATCGCTTCGGTGCCAAACTTACTTTATTCGTATCTTGCTTGCTATGCACATCTGGTAGTTTATTAATATTTTTATTCCATAATATTTATATTTTTGGCCTAGGTAGAATGTTAACTGGCTTAGGTTCTGCATCTGCTTTTGTGGGTGCTTTGTATATAGGGAAACAATATTTTGGCACTGGTAAGTTTTTCTTAGTGGTAGGTTTAACAGAGTTACTTGGCTGCATAGGGGCTATTGTTGGTATTGTGCCACTAGCTTTCTTAGTAATGAAGATTGGCTGGATAAACTCCATGCTTGTTTTTGTTATTGTAGGTATTGTCTTATTATTTTTAATGTCGACATGTATTCAATCTGTCAAAAAGAAACCCCAACCTGTTAAACACGTTCCAGGTGCTAGTCGAAAAAGAATAAAAGAGATACTAACAAATAATCAAACTTGGGCAATTGGTCTCTATGCACTCACTCTATTTGCGCCTGTCACCATACTCGCCTCACTTTGGGGCGTTCCATTTTTAGAGTCTATAGGGTTAGATATTGAATCTGCCTCTGTTGCTATTGCCATTATATGGGTTGGTATCGCCATCGGTAGTTTAGGATTTAGCTTTGTTTCAGAGAGATTGAGAAGACGTAAACCTTTACTAACTTTTTTCCCAATTCTGGGGTTCGTTGTTTCTATAGGCACCATCTATTTAACTGGAAGTTATGTGTTTACAATACTGTTCTTGTTTGTATTTGGTATTTCAATATCTGGCCAAGCATTAAGTTTTAATGTGGTTAGTGATAATAATAAAATGGAAAATGCTGGTACAGCGATGGGCTTTCATAATATGTTTGTTGTCTTAAGTGGTGCAATATTCCAACCAATTGCCAGTTATTTAATAAATTTATTTAATGGAGACTCCAACGACATTACCTACTCAAGCTTTGCGCTTGCCTTATCTATCATTCCAGTATTATTCTTACTTAGTTACTTAATTGCTAAATTTTGGCTTAAAGAAAGTAAAGCAATTTAGGTAGGCATTCATTTACAGCCGACTACCTAATATCAATTTGATTATGGGACATCATATTAATACCAAACTAGAATAACTTGATATTAAAAAATTTTGGAAAAACTCAATATACTTTTTACAAACTTATATATAAAAACCAGGTATCAATTTATGTCCAAAATATTACCAATCAACGGTCAAAAAACATTTGGCCACTCTAGGGGTGGCTTAAACCAGCATTTTAGTGAAATTGCTGAAGAACACCTAAATCATCTTAATCATAATGTTAAAGTGACGGTTGTATCAGACGGTTATGATGTTGATGAAGAAATTGAAAAATGGCTATGGGCTGATGTGGTAATTTATCAAATGCCAGGATGGTGGATGGGTTTGCCTTGGACAATTAAAAAGTATATGGATGAAGTTTTCACCGGCGGCCATGGCAAACTCTACAGTAGTGATGGTAGAACACGCTCTGACCCTTCAAAAAAATATGGCTCAGGCGGACTACTACAAGACAAAAAATACTTACTCTCTTTAACTTGGAATGCACCATTAGAAGCATTTGATGATCCAGACCAATTTTTTGAAGGTTTAGGTGTAGATCAAGTGTATTTTTCTGTACATAAAGCACATGAGTTTATAGGTATGTCTCGATTACCTACATTTATATCTAATAATGTTATTAAAGACCCTAAAATTGAAGAAGATGTTGAAAATTTTAAAGCGCACTTAGAAAAGAATTTATAAAGTATCTACATAGTAATTGTAAAAATAAAATCTTTAAATTATTTATTCTAAAAACACGATTCAAATTATTCCTCGTATAATTTAAATCATTCGCTATATATAAAAAACTTTAAGCCGATTGCCTATGCTCAATATATAATATTTCTTTCAATGAAATATAAAATATACTCATATTATTAAAGATATTAACGATTGCCCTCATATCTCCTGAAAGTTCACTGTTATTTGACAGTGATTTACATTCTAATTCTATGTGTTTAATTAATCTAATTCGTTTAAGCAATTGAGAGATGCTAGAAACTTCTTGAAATAATTCATGCTTAGATTTATCAATAATACTAAGAAACAAATCGTCTATTTTCGATTCTTCCATTTTTCTATAATGGTTAAGATAATAAATATGGTGGTATAATTGTCTCAATGCTTCGGCGGTATTTTCACATAACATTTTTAATTTATCATCTTCGCATTGGTAATTTCTGAGAGATACCATATCTATATATATCAAATCCAAATCATATTGGATTAATTCATTTTTCATAGCAGGATGGGGTAAAGTTTTAATTAAGCGATTTAAGGGCTTTGCTGCATGCAATGTTGAACTTTTAATTATTTTTATTGGTATCGAGTAAGAGAATATCGATTCAAATATATTTATAGTTAAAATTCCTATAAAAATTCCGACAAGGCGATTAAGTACGGCAGAAATTGATTCAGGAGGTGCCATTCCTGCTCCTAAGCTTAATGTAATTACTAAACAAGCCTGGAAGCCAAAATATGACACCTTAGCATTCCCAAAAAAAATGTATTGAAAGATATAAATATAAGTAAAAATAATGCACAGCATAAATACTGGATTCTGTATATTCATACCCAATGCTAAAATTACATATATGCCACCTGCAATACAACCAGATATACGAGAGACACTTTTATACTGTGTTTGGCTCTGTTGTAAAATTAGACAAAAATATATTGTAACTGCAACTTGGTTATATTCTAAAAAACCGATAGAAGCCCAAAACAATGAACCAAAAAAAATAACAATACTAATTATTAATGCTTTTGTAGCCTGAAAAGTTGATACATTAATTATTCCATCATAATAAATAACTTTTTTATAATGCTTGAAAATGTTTAAGCGTTTCATTTTTTTTTGTGGCTTTAAACGATCATGGCGGGTTAGCCATTGTGAAATATTTTCGATTAAATTTATTATGATTAAACCATCAGTATTTTTATTAGAGTTTATTTCTTTCGATATATGAGCCAATTCATTTAGTGTCTCATTCAAATTAGATATTTCAAACTTGTATGTTAAGTTTTTAAATTGATTTAAAATCTCTGTTAATGACACACCTAACGAAAGGCCAAAATCATTTTGTTTATTTGTACTTTTTTGACTATTTACAACTCTATGAGAATGGTAAATCACTTCATTTAAATCACGTGATAGTTCCACTAGTTGAGAATATGGCAACCTAACAGACCAAAACTTTCTTTCATATTCAACAGACAAGATTAATGAGGATAAACTATTTATTTTTTTTCTTTGAAGAATATATAATTCTTGGAAAATCTCTTCGTTTTCCTGACCATTATATTTATCAATGACTAGATTGATTAATGTATCCCAATTACTGTATATCTCAATAAGCTGTTTGCGTGCAGAAGTTGCCATTAGTTTTGGGAAAAAGAAATTTGAACATAATGCTGCAATAATAACGCCTAGAGATACTTCGAAAACTCGATAAAAAGCAACTTCAAATGCACGACTTATATCAGGAATAGGAGATTTTATAGTCGAAAAAAAAACTAATATTATAGTCAAGCCAAAAAGCATCCAAGAATACGAATAGTGTTTATCAATTTCTTTAAAATACATTGCGCAAAAACATAAAATGCATCCGCTTACTAGGAAAAGGATTAGATTATCAGCAAACAATACATACGCAGCAAATGCGACAACGCCACCAACAATAGTTGCACTGATTCGCATAAATGACTTTTTAAACGTTGCGCCAACCGTATCTTGTGAGGCGATAAAAACAGAAATAGCCACGGTAGATGCTGTTGGTAACTCAATCATCCAGGCCAAATAAGTTGCAATAGCAACTGCAACCCCTACTCGAATACCATATTTTGATTGCTCATTTAAAAATGAAAAATTCTTTAATTCCTGTATTAACGCATCCCAAAGCGTTTTACGTTGCTTGGCTAGAAATATTGTCTCATCAATATTCATGGAAGAATAATGACTCTGGCATCAGTACCCATATAAAGCGGTGTGTCATTATCACTTCCAATTGGCCAGTCTACTAGATCAATTAATACTGGTACTCTGTATGGATACCGTATCCAACTTAATACTGGTTTCACATATGGAAGTGCAGCATCGTCGGCTGTACTGTTTCGCGCAACTGCTCGTCCAACACTCTTGATCTTACCCTCATATATATGCCAAGGTCTGGATGATATATAGACCCATACTGTTTTACCTGGTTTAACTATGGGTAAATTATCTGACTTAATATCCGCAATAATTTGCCAGGAGTTTTGCTCAACAAAACCAAACATGGCTTCACCTTCTTTCGCAAAGTCTCCGTTGTATACCCTTAAATGATTGATATACCCATCTTTATCCGCATAGATTTTTGAATGCTTAAGGTTATATTGTGCTACTCCTAATTTACCTTTATAAGCCTCAATAAGAGCCTTAAGTACTTTCTTTTCTTCATTGGCATTCACAACGGCTTGTTCAGCTCGAATAAGTCTTGCTTCCATTACCCGATAGTTCGCACGCTTAACATCAAATCTTTCTGATGAGGCGGCACCCTGCTCTAAAAGTTTCTTATATCGTTCCCACTCAAGGTTACTTAGATTAAGCTCTGCTTTAATCACATTGATGTCTGCTTCAAGCTCAGCGATTTCTGAATTAAGCTGTTGAAGTTTAAATTTATATTCTAACAACATCCCTTTGGTATATTCGACCGTATTAACAAAAGGTGCTTGGTCTAATTCAACTAATATTTGTCCTTGCTTAACATGTTCATTATCTTTGACATAAACCTTATTAATGCGGCCAGAAACAACTGGTGCCACACGAGAGACATGGGCAAACACATAAGCATCGTTATTATAAACAAAGTAATAGCCTGAGCTGTAATACGCTAAATAAAATAAAAAAACAAATATAACCAATGACCAGAACTTATGCTCAATGATCCAAGTAACAAATCTATTTCGTTTTCCTTGATTCCTTTTAGGCCAAATACGCATGAATGTGATACATAAATTGTATAATATTTCAGTCTAGATCAAAATATCGTTAAAATCGAATTGCTCCCTTCCATTTACTTAAAATCCCAATTCATTCGACTTTCGCTATACTCAGATATATTAAGTATAATTATTAACCATAAAATTCGAAAGGATAATGATGCTAAATGTTAAAAAGATTTTTTTGATGATTGGATTAGCTGCCATTTCAACCAGCACAATAGCCAAAAATAAATGTGATGAAAGTGTTATCGCCGTTAACACAGAACAAGGTAGTATTTGTGGCGTAACTCAAAAGAAATACCAATAAACATCTCAAGCGTATTTAGGTGTTCCCTTTGCTCAACCACCCGTAGGAAAATTAAGATGGCGAGCACCACAACCTATTGACAGTACCGAAAAAGACAAAACATTTCAAGCGACTGAGGTTGGAAATATATGTGTCCAACAGCCAGGAAATGGAAGCTCTGTTTATGTTGGTAATGAAGACTGTTTAAACTTAAATATTTGGACACCTAAAGGTACAAATAAAAACTTACCCGTTATGGTTTTTATTCCTGGTGGCGGATACATGGTTGGTGCAGGTGGACTTGAAATATATAATGGAACCTACCTTGCTGCTAAACATGATGTCGTGGTTATAACAATTAACTATCGATTGGGTTCTTTAGGTTTTTTAAGATACACAGGCAAGGATAGTCAAATTGAAGGGAACTTTGGCATATTAGATCAATTACAAGCATTAAAATGGGTACGAGATAACATTGCTGCGTTCGGAGGAGATCCTGATAAAGTAACCTTATTTGGAGAAAGTGCAGGCGCAATGTCAGTAAACCTCCACCTTATGTCTGTACCAGCGAGCAATAATTTATTTAGAGCGGCGATGATGGAAAGTAATCTGCATGTTCCATACGCTACAGCTCAGCAAGCAAATAAATTAGGTACTCAATTCATAGACTTGTTATGTGAAAACGATCAACAAGGAAAATCCTGCCCTAAAGATATTAACTGGTTACAGTCTCTAACTGTAGACACAATAATGAAGTCTCAAAACCAAACTCTACCAGGAGGTATTGCTAGCTTAGTACAACCAGCAATGGCTCAAGGAGCAGTATGGTCAGCAACGCTAAATGTTGCACCCATTACAGGCCAACCTATTGATGGTTATCATGAAGGAAACGATCCAAAGCCATATGTATTTGGCTTTAATCAGAATGAAGGTGTGTTTTTTGTACCGGAACCAAATAAATTTTCAGCAGAGAAATTTGAGAATGTATTAGTGACAGATTTTGGCCAAGATGGATATAAGAAAATTATTAACTATGCAGACAGTAAAGGAAATAAGCCTTATAACCCTAAAAGTTATACTTATAATAAAGACGCTGACATGACACCAGCATCTCAAGCAATGGCGGCCGTAATGACCCATTACGCTTTCTCATATGGTAATTTATATGAGTCATTTCAAAACTGGGATAAACAACAGGCTGCTAGCAAGCCAATGCATGGTTATTACTTTACACAAGAATCAACCTTTAATTATCAGAATATTGAACGCTGCGCCCCTGATACGCATAATATATGTCATACCTATGAGCTTCCATATGTTTTCCATAATTTTGTTGTAAGACAACCTAATGGTGAACAATTACCTACTAAAGATGTCTCAAAAGCAGAAGTATCGCTTTCCGATAAAATGAATAGTAGTTGGGCGGGTTTTGCAAAAGACCCATATAATTGGAAAAATGGATTTGGCTATCCCCCAATGACCTCAGTAAAGTCTGGTAAATACGTACATTTTGAAGGAGATGTTAGTTTAATGAATAATTTACTAGAAGTGATTAATTACAATTTATGGGCAACAATCAAGCCCGTAACTAAAGTTTGGGATCATCCTCTTCCTAATGCAAAGTCAAACTTAGAAACCAAATCTAAATATACTGAATTCTAACAATATAACCACAGTCAATTCTTTCTACTTTTTATCATTCAAATAATGACTTATGCCTTCTACTCTGTTTTTATTCACGCCAAAATCAGAGTACCCGTATTTAGAAAAACTTAAAATTGCCAATGAGCTTTCATTATTCATGCAATCATAAAAATGAAATGTAATGTAATCGGGGAAGCGAAAAACAAAACTTCTTTGAACATATTGAAGCTGATCACCAGAGTCAGAAAGCAAAGTATATCTTGGCTGTTGTTTAATGTAGTCTAAAACGCTTTGTTTTAAGCTTTCGACATTTTTAGAATAACAAGGTATAAAAATATCTGGTTGAATATTACATTCATCTTTGGGGCAAGCTAAGTAGTAATTAGGTTTATCTGGCCTGTGTAAATCATTAAAATTAATATCTATTGGTTTCACCTGACATCCGCCCAAGAATATTACCGTACACATAATAAGAATACACCGAACCCAATTCATTATAAACTTTTTCTCGGTAATGTAATTTTTATTCTTAACCCACAAGGAATATTATCGAGCAATTCAATTTTTCCTTTGTGTAAAGAAATAATTGCTTTCACTAGAGACAGTCCTAACCCATTACCAGGCAATGACCGGCTTTTATCTTCTCTAAAGAATTGATCAAATACTTTTTGCTTATTCGCAATTGGTATGCCCTTACCGGTATCAGCTATTTCAATAACGATATCTTTATCTTCAGTATATAAATCTAAGTGGACAGAACCGTTTTGAGGAGTAAACTTCATTGCATTGTCGAGCATATTGGCTAAAGCTTGAAACATGAGGTTTTTATCGAGCTTATATTGAACTTTCTCGGTATTCACAACCAACTTAACTTCTTTTTCTTCTAAGAGAGGTTCATATAAGCCAGCAACATCATCAATTAATTCATTCACATATATTTCTTCGTCCTCAATGATATTTTTACCTTTTTCAATATTACTGATTCGAAGCAAAGCTCTAAACGTCTCTAATAATCTATCGGCTTCATCTAAAATAAAATTGACAGATTCTTTGTTTTCGTCATCAATGTTGTTTTTTAATAGATCAAGATGATTTCTGATTCTAGTTAATGGTGTTCTTAAGTCGTGTGCAATATTATCGCTGACTTGACGAATGCCTATCATGAGCTCGTCAACCTTGGCAAATAAATCATTTAATATAAATGCAAGTGCACTGAGGTCATCCCAATTGGTAGATACATCAATACGTTTGGATAAATCACCCGTATCCATAATATTCGTTGCGATACCTGCAATATGATTGATCCGACTGACGACATAAACACTAATGAAGTAACTCACGCCGATGACTAAAAGCATCATCACCATACATATAATCAGCGTAATGAAAATACCCGTATTTTCCAGTAGAACATTATGATTTAGATAAATTAAAATAATGAGTAAAACAAATGAGATACCTAAAAGCACCGTAAACAGTGCAGCCATTTTAAAACTAGAGCTTGATTTATAGTTCCTTAATGTCACCTAATAGCATCCCTCTGTTACCCATTTTCGATATCGATATCCTAATTTATCTGCTGGCACCACACAATTCCAAGCATTGGCACCCTCTTCAATCCGCTTTGATTGCTCAATTAAGATCTCATAGTCTTCCATAATGACTTTTTTGGATTTAATTTTATTGTGCAATTTCAGTAATGCGCTTTTAGCAATAATTTTTGGTAACATATTAAAATCAAAAAAAGAAATTACTTTTGACTCCTTAGCTGAAATAGGCACGATTATATGCAACATGTTGAATAGGTATTTTTTAACTGTCGCTTTATCTGACTTGTTATAAAGCCGAATTAAAACGCCACCGCCTGGAAGAAAATCAAATCGATTTGTATATTTAGATTGATTCTCAACACCAACCACTTCACCCGATGCAATTTCATTGTCAAATACATCAAAGTCAATATCTTGAACGCGTGACCTTTTTGACAGACTACCATCATGTGCAAATGGAACATGCGCCGGGTCCAATACATTTTCAACCAATAAAACAGGTGAAACGCCTAAATCAAAATCAACGACTGAGTCACGCTTCATCTGGCTTAATTGTCGGAACATTGGATCATTTTGCAAAGTATGTTTTGGCGTAAGGCTTAACCATATCCAACCGAGCGCATCAATTGCTTTAAATGCATCTACTTTAGCTCGATTAGGAATATTATCTTTTATATTTGAAGGTATTTTTACACATTGACCATCACCAGAAAACTGCCAGCCATGGTAAGGGCATTCAATACAGCCATTTGTTAAAACTCTGCCTTTAGAAAGCGCGACTGATCGATGTGCACATTCATCTTTAAGTGCAATAACCTCACCTTCTTTTCTATACAGCACAACTCGCGTGGTCAAAAGCATAACACCTTTTGGCTTACGCTTTAAATCATCTGATTTAATTATCGGATACCAATAGTTAGACAGTTTATCAATATTCAAATTTATTCCTTAATCATATAGCCTGCACCACGAATGGTTAAGATTGCATCTTCTTCAAACCCTTCATTTAGCTTATTACGCATTCTGCTGACGTGAACATCAATAACATTAGTTTGTGGATCAAAATGATAATCCCACACATTTTCTAATAACATTGTTCGCGTAACAACTTGCCCTTTGTGTTGTATTAAATACTCTAACAACTTAAATTCACGAGATTGTAGCGGAACAGTTTTACCCGCGCGCTTTACCTCCCTGGATAATAAATTTAATTCTACATCACCACAAGTTAATACTGTTTCTTGACTTGCTTTGCCCGCTGATGAAATTCTTCTTACCAAAGCCTCTGACCTAGCCAATAATTCATCAAAAGCGAATGGTTTTACTAAATAATCATCACTACCTGAACGTAAACCAGTAATTCTGTCGTCAACCTCACCTAATGCACTCAATATAATCACAGGGGATAAATTACCAGCACCACGGATGGTTTTAATAATGGTTAGACCATCAAGTTCAGGTAAGAGCCTATCAACAATCAATATATCAAATTTGTCCGTCGTCGCTAAAAACAAGCCATCTTTACCATTGTCAGCATAATAAACCGTATGACCATGTTCTTTAAAACCTTTGATGATAAATTCTCTAACCTGTTTATCATCTTCAATTACTAAAACTTTCAAGACATTTCTCCTGGTTTATTTTATTTTCTGATATTCATCTAATGCGCGTCGGCGTGCAAAATCATGATCAATAATAGGTTCAATATAACCACTAAGTTTTTTTGGGTTATGAATATTAGTAGCAGACACATCCCGCAGTTCAGGAACCCATTTTTTAATATATTCAGCCTTAGGGTCAAATTTTTGTGATTGCAGCCAAGGATTAAAAACCCGAAAGTAAGGTGCAGCATCAACACCACATCCCGACACCCATTGCCAACTAACAGGATTAACTGCTATGTCTGCATCTATGAGTGTACCCCAAAACCACTTTTCACCTAACCGCCAATCTATTAATAAATGCTTCGTTAAAAAGGAACCTACCACCATTCTAACTCTATTATGCATATATCCAGTTTGCCAAAGCTCTCGCATACCAGCATCAACTATTGGATAGCCTGTTTGACCTTGTTGCCATTTTTGTAGATGCTGTTCGTTATTAAGCCATTTAAATCGACTGAATTTGTCATTGAAGTTATCGGTGGATAAATTTTGAAAATGCCATAATAAGTAATTAGCGAACTCTCTCCAAATGACTTGCCTTAGAAATGCTTCATTTGCCTGCGATGGCTCGATATTTAATAATTGATTTGTAACTGTTTGAGTTGAAATTTGCCCCAACGGTAAATATACAGAAAGTTTTGATGTGCCATCTTTTGCCATTAAATCTCTGTTTTGCGGATAATCCTCAATTTCTAATTCAGTAAAATCATGTAGTCTACATAAAGCATTTTTTTCACCTACATCCCAATAAGACAGCATTTCTTGAGGCCATGCAAGATTTTGTGGAACCAGTTTCAATTTGCTTAATTCTTGTGAGCTAATATTAAAATTTGTATTTTTCAATGATTGCGCAGATGGAATTGAATCAATATCAACTAACGACCTTACTGCTTTGTAATATGGCGTAAATACTTTATAAGGGTTGCCCTGTTTATTTAAAATCTCCCAAGGCTCTTTAGTTAGCATGGTCGATTTATATGAGCTCGCTGTAACGTTCTTGGCTTTAAGATTCTCTTTAATTTCTTTATCTTTATTGACACCATCTAAATAATAACGTCGATTCCAAAAGACTTCATTTATATTATGCTTTTCGACAATTTCAGATATGATCTTGATTTGATTACCAACAAATATATTTAACTTACCACCTTTATTAGTGATATCTATATTGAGCGAAGTAAGACTTTTGTCTAACCAAACTTTTTGAGCGGCACCCATTTCTTTTTTTGCAGCAGTATCATAAATATAAATCAAATAGCAATTTTCTGCTTTTAAAGCATTAGTTAAGGCTCTGTTGTCACCTAATCTTAGGTCATTTCTAAACCAAAATATACTATTCATATATCAACCAGTTATATATGTTTTTCAACTAAATTTTTTAAAAATGAGACATGGTCTTTATCAGCATTTAAACATGGAACAAAACTAAACTTTTCACCACCCTTCTCTATAAAAGTCTCTTTTTCTCTTTCCTTAATTTCCTCTAAAGTTTCTAAACAATCAGCTGGGAAGCCTGGCGCGATAACAACAACTTGCTTTTTGTTTTCTTTCACACAGGCTTCTAATACATCTGAGGTATATGGCTGTAACCATTTTTTTGGACCAAAACGAGACTGAAAACATAAACGCACATCAATATCTAATTCTTGTTTCACTTTTTCTTGCAATAACCTAAACGTTTTATGGCAATGACAGTAATAAGGATCACC
This sequence comes from Francisellaceae bacterium, assembly GCA_028355575.1. Classification (GTDB taxonomy): domain Bacteria; phylum Pseudomonadota; class Gammaproteobacteria; order Francisellales; family Francisellaceae; genus CAJXRW01. The sequence goes on from JAOMSY010000004.1 coordinate 38,301, forward strand.
TTTGTCAAAATACATTTGAGGGATACCATGGAATGATGTCAAAATGACATCTGGCTTGAAATCAATTTTACTTAAATGATTTTTAATACTGTTAAATAAAAGCGTAATGTATTGATCATTATCATAATAAGGTTTAATGCCAAGGATATTCGGCTGCCAGCGCTTGTTTAATAAAATGCGATAAATCTCATCATAAACGGTTGCTATCGTTGTTGATGAATACTGAGGATACATTGGTAAAATAATGATATTTGTCACACCATTGTCTTGGAGATGATTGATTTTAGATTCGATAGAAGGATTACCGTATCGCATTGCGTAATCAACAAAAACATTATCATCAAACTGGTTATTTAACTTGATACTTTGCTGTTCAGTATAATGAACCAATGGTGATTTATTTATATCTTGCATCCATACAGTCTTATACAGAGCAGCCGTTTTTGATGAACGAATTGGCAAAATAATACCATTCAATATAATTGACCAAATAAACCTATTGGCTTCAATCACCCTTTTGTCAGATAAAAATTGTTTGAGATATTTTTTAACATGCTTGGCATCTGGTTCATCGGGAGACCCAAGATTTATCAACAATATTCCCGTCTTATTGTATTTATTCAAATATTCTTTCATTTAAAAATTACCTATATTTTTCTAATAATTTCCTGCAACGCTATGTCAATATTAGGGTATTTAAATTTAAAATCATTTTGTATTAAGTTTTCAGGGTAAATATTTTGCGATGAAAGCAATAATTCTTCACCCATTTGACCAAACATCAGTTTAACAACTATTTTTGGAAGCCAAAGCAACCGAGGCCTTTTAAGAATTTTTGACATAGACGTAATAAAAAACTTTTGGCTCATCGCAATTGGAGAAGTCGCATTAATGAGTCGTTTAGATATTTGGTTGTTAATACAGCTTTCAATAATTCTGCATAAATCTTCGATATGAACCCAAGAAATTAGTTGTTCTCCATTACCAATCACAGCACCTAAACCAAATTTAGTGCTTGGTAATAATTTAGCTACCATACCACCATCGCCCAATACCACACCAAAACGAATGATTTGATAATCTTCAATTGGTGACTTTGTTACGACTGCTTCCAATTCTTTAACAATTTCATGAGAAAAGGTGTCTTGATTCTTTATATAGTTAGTTTCAGTTTGCTGCTCATCTGAAAAAGCATAAAAACCAATTGCACTTGCGTGAATTAACTTTGTTTTGGATGTCCCAATAAATTTAATTAGTTTATTGGTTGGGATAGTACGACTCTCGATTAACTTACGTTTTATGTTTTCAGACCATTTTTTTTCTGAGATTCCATATCCACATAGATTAACAATAACATCAAAATCATTATCAATAACTTCCAGATTATCCCAAGTAACTACAGAATCATAATTATCAAAATGTTGCTTATGTTGGCGCGTTAAAAGCGTTAAATGATAGCCTTTATCTTTTAGGTATCTTACTAAATTTCGACCAACAAAACCCGTGCCACCTGCTATTAATACCTTCATATTGAAACCTACATGTTGCTCATTAACGCTAAGTCGTCTGGATACAAATTTAAATAACTTTGATTCTTAAGATATTTAATATCATAACGTATAAGATAGTGTTTAATCATTTCTACTGGAACAGCGAGGGGTAACTTTTCATCATAAAATAACTTTAACTTACTTTGAAAGCTAGCACGCTCCTCTTTCGTAATTAGTTTATTAATTTCTCGTAACATCCTTTGAAGAATAGAATGATGTTTCCCACGAGAGGCTACCTTTACAAAAGATGCTAGAAATAACTGTTTATAATCAAGTTTAAGCTCTTCAATGTCTAAATTTTTATGATTAGAGAGTAAATTACCAAGCTCTTTTTGATTATCTGAATGATGCAACCGTAATAATATTTTATGCCGTGCATGAAAATCCATTAATTCAGAAATAGTGTTTAATGTTTCAAACCTCTTGTTAATTTCATGCGTCAGATAAACCCTTTTAATAAAATGTTCTCGCAGATAAGCATCATTTAACCTACCTTCATCTTCAATCGGTAATAATGGATACCTATTTCTCAATGCTTTAACAAATATGCCATCTTCTTTGTGAGATAAAATGCCTTGTTTTGAATTATATAATTTTACGGAGCCTGATCCACAGCTAGGTGATCCTTTCTTTAAAATATAGCCACAAATACCGCTTAGACTATCTAAAATATTATTAGATGCATCTTCAATTCGTTGAGTCAAGTCAACATTATTTTCATGGGACTCAGCAATCACCGAATCATCCCCAGCCTGTACTAAACGAATGGGCGGACGAGGAACGCCTAACTTTGCTGCTACCTCTGGGCAGATTGGTGTCAAATTAAAAATTTCTGACAAGTCCTTTGTTAAAAATTTCTTATGACAATTAGCACCATTAAATCTAACATTATTCCCAAGCAAACAGCTTGATGTTGCAACTGGAATTTTTTCTACAAACATAAACAAGCCTTAAGTTCTGCATCTATAAGTATTTTATGCTGTATGGATACATAACGATATTTAAATTGAGAAATATTACCAACATGTAATACTAACGTTATATTGCTTACTATTTCAATATCATGAATTTTAGTGCAAAGAATATTTCGTAAATGTATATATCAGAATTTGATGGAGCTAAATAAAACATTAAGCTCACTAAGGGTAACTATACCAAGCGAATATTTACCAATAAATGCTTAAGTTCAATTCAGGTTATTTATTGGATTCGTTATCAGTATTGCTTTCAGTGGAACAGCTACATTCACTGAGCTTTTGAGAAAAATATAAAGTTCGGTTTCTCTCATTCCTAAAATTCACGCATTTACACCATTGTGCCAATATTTGTCTAGTTCTGACTTTTCGAGACTGGAAGTTTCTAAATTGAGGCAATATGAAAACCAAATTTTTAAACATTGCTATAAATATATCTTGATTTTGTATAAATTAAAACCAATTATGGTTATTCATTCTAGATGAAGAATTTAAGATTGTCTAAATTAATTTGGGTATAAAGCAAGCAATATATATCTTTATACTTTGGCTTAAATATAACGAATATTATTCAATGACCTAACGTGTATTGAATACAGGTTTATCATATATTACTCAAGTAATCGCATTAAAACTTATAGCATATATTTTAAAATCATAAACCGATATTCCAAATGAGATATTGTAGATTGTCAAATTTTACACAGAACAATATTATTGAATGTTTTATCGATAACACCTCCGTTAGACTTTCTGCGGAAAAACTTGGATTACATAAAAATACGATTCACTTGTATTATAAAAAACTTAGAAACCTAATTATTCATCATTCAACACATTATTTTTATAACAGGCATACAATTATCGAGTCTTTTACAAACTCACAAAATAAGAAATTGATGTTTGGAATTGGTACAGTTGACGATAGAATTTCGGTTATCAGCTTATCTAAATTGAACCTTATAAACAGACAGAAAGAAATTAAACCTCAATTTATAGTATATTCCAACAACCAAAATATTACTAGAACGAAGATATCTAACCTTGAATTGCTTAAACTACAGACCAATGAAGATTTTAACAGTAGTGTTAACATTATAACTTTCTGGTCGATTATTAAAGATCAAATTAAAAACAATAATCTTATACAAGACCATCATTTATATGATTTACTAAAAGAATATGAATGGCGCAATAACCTTAGTAAACATACACAACATGTTTATCTAAAAAATTGGGCGAATATAGAGAATATTGAATATATAGAATGTAAAGCTTTAGATATTGCATAGCAAATTTAATGAAATGATTTGATAATACTTTTACGAGTAAGTTATATTACTTTCTGTTGAAAATAATGTAATTAAAATATGTCCCTGCTTTCTAATATTCATATTATCTTAGTTGAACCATCCCACATGGGGAACATTGGTGCTGTTGCCAGATCAATGTACAATATGGGCATTACCAAGCTAACCATTGTAAATCCAAGAAAAGCACCTGACGATGAGTCTTATGCACGTGCATCTGGTGCAGCGTGTATTTTAGACAATGCGGTGATTACACCTACCTTATCTGAAGGGTTAAAGGATATTGATTATTTAATTGGCACAAGCGCAAGAACACGAAAAATAAGTCTTCCGTTAAGAACAATTAAAGAAAACTGTGAAATTTCTCTTAATAAATTAAGAGCAAATGAAATTTCATCCATTGGCGTAATGTTTGGCCGCGAAAGAACAGGATTATTTAATGATGAGCTATTGCGATGCCACGCCCAAGCATATATTCCAACTAATGATGACTATAGTTCGCTTAATCTGGCACAGGCTGTTCAAGTAGCTAGCTATCAGTTTCGACTGACAAATAACGAGCTACTCAATCACTCTGGTCTGCCTGATCATTCAGAAAAAGAAATTGCTTCAAGCGAACAGATGGAAGGTTTATATAACCATCTAGAAGAGATGTTAATTAAAACTGAATTTTTAGACCCTAAAAACCCTGGTTTAGTAATGGAAAGACTTCAAAGTATTTTTCAGCGTAGTGAACTAAAAAATCAAGAAGTTAACCTTCTTAGAGGTATTTGCTCTGAAGCAATACGTTCGAGCAAACATTCAGAAAAATTTTAATATTACCAAGTAGCACTTAGACTATTAACAAGATTAGTTAGTTGATCACCTTTAAGAAAACCTGGGATAAATCCATACTCACCATCTGCTTGTTTATAGATTAAAGTAGGTGTACCACCAAAGCCATATTTGGAAAAGAATTTTGTATTAGCATTCACTTTTGCAAAAGCTGCAATTACATTTTCATTAGTAGATGATTTATCTAATGGTTTTAAGCCACCTTCTTCAGATTTATCATTAAATGCATTTTCATCTTTCACAATTGCCTGGACTGGACTTTTAGAGTTAAACATAGCAGCGGCCATGCCAGCACTTGATGGTTTCAAAAAGCCAACAGGTAGCCAACGAACTTGTAAGTCACCATTTTTAATCAAATCTAATTTATTTACTTCCTTATAAAACAAATGACAGTAAATACAATTTGGATCAAGTATCACATACAATTTATGCTTAGCTTTATCTGAACCTTCTGCAATCCAATTAAGCTTACCAATTGCTTGATAAGATTCTTCAGCAACTTGAGAAGTAATTAATTTATTAGTGTATTTTTCAGTTAAGTTTTCACCCTCAGCTGTTACAACATTACCAATTATCAAATACTGGCCGCCTTGAGTAAATACAACTTGTTTTTTACCACCAGCTTCAACTGGTTCAATCACATACCCATCTAAACCCACATTAGTTTTGAATGAATCACTGATTTTTGCCTTACCATTCGTCAAAGACTGGATTAACTTGACTCCTTCAGCCTGTATATTAGCTGATTCATTATCATCAGCATGTGCAGATATGATTGTTGCACTTAATACGACTGATCCAATTAGTGCTGATATTTTTTTCATATTCATTAATAACATCCATCAAGAATTTTATTCAATCATAGCAACTTTAATTTCTTGGTAAAGCAATGTGCAAATATCTGTATAATTTAGCGCTTTACTGGTTTTTCTCTGAAGTAATTTTTGTTGTTAATATAGTCAAAATTATCTTTTTCTATAATTTCGGTCATACCAAGCATTGGGAAGGGTTGAAGTTTATGTGAAATTAAATGGTCTTTTTGTTTCGATAAATAATCAAAACATAAATTATCAGCATACTTAACTTGATCTATTATATTGCTTTGCATGATATCGTCATTAACTTTAAAGCATAGGCTCTTTGAGGTTAACCCAATATACGGATTCAACAAGCGCTCTAATATAGAATGTCCAAATACAATACATCTAATATGTTTTTTTACCAGGTTTTTATTTTCACAGAAAAATTTTGACCATTGGTGCTCCTTTATTAACTCAAACAATTCAGGTCTATCTGATAAAATTATCATCCCACATTCATCAAAATGTGCAATTGTATTTTGCAACGCTGAGCGAACTTGTTCTTTTTTTACTTTATTTTCTTCATAGTGCCATTCATTTAACAACCCTTTTGTTGCAGGAAAGTTAAGCCAGATAAGTGCATTAAAAAAATCATGCCAGTTTTGCGGACGCGTTAGGATTAATCCTTTGTCATAAATTAAGTTCTCATAATCAATGGGCGATTCCAATAATGAAATATCATCTTGATTATAAGGTTGTAATAATTTTCCACTTTTAGTTTGTATTTTTTTAGAACTTAACGCTTGAGCTAACCCATTTATTTCAGGCCATTTACTCTTATTTTTAATAAATTCCAAAGATTTTATAAATGGATTAAAGAAAGAAGATTTAGTGTGAAACTGACAATCCCAAACATTTGGCGCTGTGAACCGAGACATTAACTCTTACGTTCTACAGCTAATTTACTTAGAGAAATCAATGATTCTTTATATTGTGATTCAGGTAAAATTGAAAGGCTATCAATTGCATCTCTTGAAGCCTTGTTAGCAGCATCTAATGTATATTCAACCCCGCCAGAATTTTTCACGATATCAATTATTTCTTGTATATGCGTTGTATCAGCATTTTTAATGGCACCAGAAATTAATGCTTTTTGCTTATCGGTTCCGTGCTCTAAAGCAAATATTAAAGGCAATGTTGGCTTTCCTTCTGCTAAATCATCACCGATATTTTTACCCATCTCTTCAGCAGAAGAGGTATAATCAAGAATATCGTCTGCTAACTGGAAAGCATTACCTAAATGTTTTCCATAATTAATTAGCGCTTTCTCTATTTTTTCATCTGACTTAGTTACAACCGCCGCTAACTGACATGCTGCCTCAAACAATTTAGCTGTTTTACAATAAATTACGTTGTAATAATCTTTTTCAGTTGTATCAGGATTATTACAATTCAAAAGTTGTAATACCTCACCTTCAGCAATTTTATTTGTTGCATCGGCTAGTATATTCATGATTCGCATATTATTGATACTAACCATCATTTGGAATGAACGAGAATATAAAAAATCGCCAGTCAAGACACTAGCCGCATTTCCAAAAACATTGTTCGCAGTTTTTTCACCACGTCGTAAATCAGAATGATCAACCACATCATCATGTAACAAGGTTGCCGTATGTATAAACTCAATGATTGCTGCTAAGGTGTGATGATGCGCACTTTTATAATCTAATGCTCTAGCGCATAATAGTGTCAATAATGGTCTGATTCTTTTTCCACCAGAATTGATAATGTAGTGCCCAATTTGATTAATTAAGACAACATCTGAATGTAACTGCTCAGTGATTAATTTATCCGTTACCTTAATGTCATTTGCCATTAAGGACTTAATTTCTGTTAAAGTCATATATTCAAATCATATAAAAAACTAGATAAAGCATAAAAAAGCGGACCGTTTTGGTCAAGCTAATGCTTGTAATTAAATTTTAATTTCGGTATTTTCTTTAATTATTTAAGTGTTTTATCCACTAAGTAAAACCTAATGAGCTATATAACAAATCCCGACATCGAAGATTACTGCATAAAGTATACCAAAGATGAAAGCAGTAACCTTCTTGATCTAAAAGAAGAAAGCTATGCAAAAGCGTTTGGCTCGCAAATGATCTCTGAAAAACAAGTCTGCAAACTTTTGCAATTTTGCGCAAACATGTTAAGCGCTAAAGTTGCTTTGGATGTTGGTACTTTCAGTGGGTATTCAGCACTCGCACTTACAGAAGCCATGCCTGATAACGCTAAAATATATACAATTGACCGTAAAACCCAATTAAGTTTGGCTTTCGCAAAAAAACACTTCGCCAAACACCCCAAGTCTAATAATATTATTCTTCTAGAAGGTCATGCTGAAAATATAATCCCTACTATCGAAGATAACTTTGATATTGTCTTCATAGATGCAAATAAGTTAAGTTGTTTAGAATACTATGAGCTGGTATTACCGAAAGTTAGAAAAAATGGCATTATAATCGTAGATGATGTTCTTTGGAGAGCTCAGGTCACACAACCAGAACAAGATAAAAGAGCAAAAGCTTTAGATGAATTTAACAAGTATATTTATAAAGATGATCGGGTTGATAATGTTTTACTACCTGTAAGACACGGCGTTCAATTAATAAGAAAAGTGTAAATTATTTATTTACCCTGGTAGTTTGGTGGCTCTTTAGTAATTGTTACATTGTGTACATGTGACTCTAACATGCCAGCATTGGATATTCTGACAAATCCAGCATTCTCATTCATTTCTTTAACTGTTGCACACCCTGTATAACCCATACCTGCTCTTAACCCACCAACTAATTGATGGACGACAGCAGCAAGCACACCTTTATAGGGTACCCTTCCCTCAATTCCTTCAGGTACAAATTTATCAGCTGAAGATTTATCCTGAAAATATCGATCAGATGAGCCCTTTGCCATTGCGCCTAATGAACCCATTCCTCTATATGACTTATAAGATCGGCCTTGAAATAATTCTACTTCACCAGGTGCTTCTTCTGTACCCGCAAACAAACTACCTACCATAATAACCGAAGCGCCAGCTGCAACAGCTTTACATATATCCCCAGAATAACGTATACCGCCATCAGCAATTACAGGAACACCTGTACCTTTTAATGCTTCAACGACATTTGATATAGCACTTAACTGTGGAACACCAACACCAGCTACAACTCTAGTTGTACAGATCGAGCCAGGACCAATACCTACTTTAACGCCATCAACACCAGCTTCAACTAAAGCAAGCGCTGCACCAGCAGTCGCAATATTTCCACCTATGACTTGAACATCTGGGTACTTTTTCTTAACCCAGGCAACTGTATCTAAAACGCCTTGTGAATGCCCATGCGCTGTGTCAACAACAATAACATCAACATTTGCTTCAACTAGTGCTTTTACACGGTATTCAGTATCAGCACCAGTGCCAACAGCTGCACCAACACGAAGGCGACCTTGATCATCTTTAGAGGCATAAGGTTTTTCTATCGCTTTTTGAATATCTTTAACCGTAACCAACCCAACTAACTCAAATTTATCGTTAACAACTAATATTTTTTCAATACGATGTTTATGCAATAACTGCTCTATTTCATCTTTCGAAGTACCTTCTTTGACCGTAATCAATTTATCTTTCTTAGTCATTATTTCAGAAATTGACTGGTCAAGATCCTTGGCAAATCTAATATCACGACTGGTTACCAACCCGACTAACTGACTGCCTTCAACAACAGGAACACCAGAAAATTTATGGCGTTGTGTTATTTCCATTAATTTTCTAATTGAAATATCTGGACCAGCTGTAATTGGATCTTTCACCATACCACTTTCAAACTTTTTAACTTTACGTACTTCGTTTGCTTGAACCTGAATTGGTAAGTTTTTATGTACAATACCTATACCACCTTCATGTGCCATAGCAATTGCTAGTCTTGCCTCTGTAACGGTATCCATTGCAGATGAAACCAGAGGTATATTTAAAGCAATATCTTTGGTTAAATTTGTTTTTAAAGAAACTTCTCTAGGTAATACGTTAGAGTAGTTTGGGACTAAAAGCACATCATCGAATGTGACGGCATCTTCAATAATTCTTAGCATTTTGACCTCGCGTAACCAAATATCATTAACATTTAATTACGCGGGGATATTATCATGAAATAGTCAGTTTTAAAATAAATCTTTTTTATAATTTCAGTTTAATATTAACTTTCAGATGAACATAAATCCATCAGGTATTGGGTTACCATGGGTACTGGTCTACCACTTGCTTTTGCACCTGTAAGGCCACCCATAGCTGAACCAGCAACATCTAAATGTGCCCAACGGTATTTTTTAGCAAATTCCGCCAAAAATGCTGCCGCTGTTCCGCTACCGGCATCAGGACTACCAGCAATGTTACCCAAATCAGCTACATTACTTTTCAATGATTTTGTATACGCATCAGCAATAGGCATATGCCAACCTAAGTCAGCGCTAGCTTTACCAGCTGATAATAGGTCATTAATTAATGGGTTATGATTACCAAACACACCACTGTATTCAGAACCAAGGGCAATAATAATTGCACCAGTTAATGTTGCCATATCTATGACTGTCTCAGGATTAAATTTTGCGATATAGGTCAATGCATCACATAAAGCTAAACGCCCTTCTGCATCAGTATTTAAGACCTCAACCGTTGTTCCTTGCATGCTCTTAAGCACATCACCAGGGCGGTATGCTAACCCATCAACAGAGTTTTCTAATGCAGCAACTGTTCCAACGACATTGATAGGTAACTGCAACTCTATAATCGTTTGCATAATACCCAAAACACCTGCAGCACCGCCCATATCCATCTTCATGGTTTCCATGCCTGCACGCGGTTTAATACAAATCCCACCGGTATCAAACGTAACACCTTTACCAACCAATACAACTGGCTTTTGATTTTCTTTACCACCGTTGTATTGAATTGATACCAAATAGGGACGATTTTCACTGCCTTTGCCAACTGCTAATAAACAGTTCATACCCAGCTTTTCCATTTCGTGCTCATTCAAAACCTCAACTGTTGTTCTTGAACATGCCTCAGAAATTTTTATCGCTTTATCTTTTAAAAAAGCGGGTGTACATACATTTGCTGGAGTATTCATTAAATCTTTGGAACAAGTCATGCCAGCAGAAATAGCAGAGCCATGCTTCAAGGCATCTTCACCAGTATGTAGATCTGCACGTGTTGCCACACATAACGTTAGTTTACGAAGCGGTCTTCTAACCTCTGAGTCATTTGATTTAAAACTATCAAATTTATATAACGAATTAAGCGATGCTTCAGTAGCGCTTCTAATATTATCGTATGTCGTATTATTTTTTACATGCAATTGCGTTAAATAGCATACCGCATCCATTGATCCAGTCTCATTTAACTGATGAACCATTTTTGCAATAATTTCTTTATAAACACAATTAGTAAAGTCTTTTTCTTTTCCACAACCAACTAATAAGACGCGATCAGACAAAGTCCCTTTCACATCGAATAACAGTAACATTTGCCCTGTTTTACCTTCAATGTCTCCCCTGCGCAAAATACGACTCAAATGTCCATTGGAAGCTTTATCAACCTCTACACCTGACGAAGATAACTTTCTTCCCTCAAAAACACCTATTACCAAACATGCGGTACGTTGTTTTTCAGGATGGCCACTTTTTATATTTAATTCCATTTACCCACCTCTATTTTTTATAATAAACTTATTGATTTATCACAGCTTTTTAAAATAGTAGCAAATAATTCATTTAGATATATAAGAAATACTATTAAATTTTTTTAATATTTCTCGACCAGGCATTATATTTGCTATTATTTATGTAAGACGTAGCTATAACTATAAGCTTGAAACTTGTACTTTACTGCAGGTTATGTTTTTAAATTTAAAAATTTATTAACCAAGCTCATAAATATATTTGAATTGAGAGAGATACATTGCAGTTACTAAAATATTTAAATAGAGAAGTAATACACGCGATGCTTACAGTAATGGCGATATTGCTTGCCATTGTCATTACCAACATGTTCGTACGCTACCTTTCATTTGCTGCAGCAGGAAGCATGTCAGGCGGCATGGTCATTAAAATACTTGGCATTATGTTACCTAAGTACATTGCTTACTTACTTCCAGTCAGTTTTTTCTTCTCTGTATTATTAACTTACGGCAAAATGTTTGCAAATACAGAAATCACGGTTATGTTTGCTTGCGGGTTGAGCTGGGTTAGGTTACTTAAAATTACGATGTTACCTGCAATAGTAATTTTTCTATTTGAAGCAGTTATGACTGTCTGGGTTTTACCAATGATGGTAACTAACTTGGACTTAATAAAAAAATCTGAGGCAACAACTTCAGGTGTATCTTTGATCACTCCTGGAAAAATCACTTCGATAGATGGTGGTAAAAAAATCATTTATATAGAAGATGTAAATAGCTCAACAAATATAATGAAAAATATTTTTATTTACACCCAAAATAATGACCCTGGTAACCCTGCTATTATTACCGCTCCAGAAGGTTATCAGGAGTCAAAACCTGATGGTTCTCAATATTTAATACTTAAAAATGGGTACTTTTATCGTGGCTTACCTGGCACATCGGCATTTTCTAAAGGGTCATTTAAAATCGCTACTCAGTACTTATCTGGTAGAATTATTCCGGCTGTTCAGCAAACGTATGAAAGCATGCCGCTAAGTGAACTTTTTGCAAAAGATACCCCTGAGGCCGCTTCTGAATTCCAATGGCGACTTGCCTTCCCGCTCGCTGTTCTTGTCTCTACATTAATTGCCGTGGCAGTATGCTACATTAGACCAAGAGCATCTAGATACGGAAAGGTCTTGCCTGCCGTTCTTCTTTTTATCGTATATTTTAATTTAATATCGGTATCTAGAACTTGGCTTGCAAATGGTACTGTGCCAAGCTGGATTGGTATTTGGTGGGTGCATATCATCTTCGCTGTTGGCGCACTTGCCATGATACGCTACAGAAATGGACCATTAAGTATCAAGACATCTGATGGGAAGTTGACAAATGCTTAAACTAACAAGATATGTTGCTAAAACCGTTTTATACACCACTCTAATCGTCTGTGCTGGTATCATGTCGATCTTTTTAATTATCACCTTTATTTCTCAAGCAGGTGATATTGGTTCAGGCAAATATTCAGCTTGGGATGCATTCTTATTTTCACTTTACCAAATTCCGATTAATCTCTATTTGATATTACCTATGTCATCCTTATTGGGCTGCTTAATGGGTTTAGGCTTATTGGCAAATAATTCTGAATTGATTGTAATGCGATCTGCAGGCATGTCGATATTCCAAATCTCAAAAGGTGTAATCATTGCCAGCTTAGTTATCATAATAGTGTGTTTCGGGCTTGGCGCTTTTATTGGTCCTCTATTGGCAAAGCAGGCTGATATAGACAAAACCATTTCCACCAACAATGATAATGCAGTTGTTGTATCTGGTTCGTCTTCACTCTGGTTGAAAGACAAAAACTCATTTATTCATATCAACCGTAGCTCATTGAATGGTACAGTCTTTGGGGTTACTAAATTCAGCTTTGACAACAACCAGCTAAATGCCATTACTACTGCAGAATCAGGCGAATATTTTAAACAAAATTGGAAGATGAAAGGCTTAAAAGAAACTGATATTAAACAAGATAGTTTCCAAACCAAAACCATGGCTGAACAAGAGTGGCAGAATTTTGTACCGCCATCACTATTAAATATTGTTGGTACTGATTCAAACAACCTAACAATAATCGGCTTATGGGACTTTATCTCATATAATAGTGCAAATGGGCAAAACACTGATAATCTTTATGTTAAATTTTGGCAAATGATCTTCCAGCCATTATCTGTCATTATCTTAATGCTGATTGCAGTTCCGTTCGTATTTGGTCCAATGCGTTCTTCCGCTATGGGATATCGCGCATTTGTTGGATTACTTCTTGGCTTTATATTTTTTATCGTTAATCAATTTTTTGGCCCATTTTCTGAAGTTTATGGATTATCACCATTTATTGGGGCTGCTACACCTACCATTATTTTCTTATTTCTCTTAGTATTTTTATTCTGGAAGATGAAAGAGTAGCCATATAAATTAAATGAACAAAATATTCAATCTCACTTTTTTGTTATGCATTGCTTTATTTTTATTTAGCTGTAGTACAAATAACACACACAAAGACGCTAATCAGGATACTCAGAATAAAGAGGTTGTGAATAAAACCTATGAGTACCATCTAGAAAATGGATTAACCTTATTGGTAACACCCGACCATAGAGCACCTGTCGTCATTAGCCAAGTATGGTACAAGATAGGTTCAATATATGAACCAAAAGGTCTAACGGGTATATCTCATATGCTAGAACATATGATGTTTAAGGGCACAACAAAGTTTAAGCCTGGTGAAATTGAAGAAATTGTTTTAAATAATGGTGGACAACAAAACGCTTTTACAAGCCATGACTATACTGCTTATTATCAGTATTGGGGCGCCGATAAGCTTGAAGAAAGTTTTAATATAGAGTCGAGCAGAATGTCCGACCTTACGCTTAATGAAAATCTTTTTATTAAAGAAAAAGAAGTCGTGAAAGAAGAACGACGTATGCGCATAGAAGATAACCCACAAGGCTACGCGTATGAAACATTAATAGATTTGGCTTATAACCCTAACCCCATGCATCATCCTGTTATCGGTTGGATGAATGATATTGAGGATTATAAATTAGCTGATTTAGATCAATGGTACACAAGTTATTATGCACCAAACAATGCCACAATCATTGTCGTTGGTGATGTCAACCCAGAGAAGGTTTATAAACTTGTAAATAATTACTTTAGCCATATACCTCCCTCAAATAAAATACCAACCAAACCAAAACAAGTTGATCTCATTAATTCTGGTTATAAAAATAAAAAAATTGAACGACCAAATGTGCAAGTACCAACATTATTAATGGCATATACAACCCCTTCACTTAATACTGCTAAGAATAGCTGGGAGCCCTATGCACTTGCAGTACTAGATACAATAATTGCAGATACAAATTCATCACGTCTACGTAAAGAACTGATTAGGAAAGATGAGCTGGCAATATCTATAAGCAGCAATTATGATCCATTTTCGATTAGTCAATCACTCTTAACAATCACTGCCCTTCCAAATAACGGTGTAAAACTATCAGAGCTACAAGAAAAGATCGTCAATCAACTCAATGATATCAAAAAGACTGGTATTACCCAGAAGGAGTTAACACGAATCAAAAATAATATTATTGCAGATAAAGTATATGCACTTGACTCAATACCCACACAAGCAAACATGCTAGGTTCTGTTGTTAGTATTGGTTTGCCTAAGAACACAATAGAAGAATATCTATCTGCTCTTACCAAGGTTACTGCTAGCCAAGTTAAAGAAGTTGCAAATAAATACCTTAACAACGACAATTTAACTGTTGTAGAGCTATACCAAGAGACCCCAGCAAAGCAACAGACTGAAGGAGAAATCTAATGAAGTATATCCGCAGCATTATATTCATCTCCTTTCTCGTCATTTCTAATATTAGCAATGGGGCATTGAGTGAGGCGTCATATTTAAAAGCTAAAACGTGGAAAACCAAATCTGGCATTCCTGTCTATTTTGTAAAAGAAACCTCTTTGCCCATTATTGATCTTGATATAATTTTTGCAGCAGGTTCTGCCTTTGATGGCGAGTTATATGGTCTTTCATCAATGACCACAAGCCTTATTGGTACTAAAACGAGAAAATTAAATGAAGATGAAATAATCGACCAAATTAACGATTTGGGCACAATGATTAATTCATCAAATGACAGAGACTCTTTAACGCTAAGCCTTAGAACGCTCACAACTGATCAATACCTTAGTCCATCTATTGAGCTATATACTCAAATATTAAATGACTCCGTTTTTGATGAGAAGATATTTAACCGCATTAAAAATCAATATATCACTAGCATTAAACTAGACAATCAATCACCATCTGACATTGCTTATAAGAGCTTTTATAAAGCCTTATATGGTAACCATCCTTATGCTCATCCTGTTAATGGAACTGAAGAGTCAATAAGTGAAATCACCTTAAGTAAGGTTAGAAAATTTTACAGAAATTATCTTGTTAAGAACAACGCTGTAATCACCATGGTCGGTAATTTAACTGAAGCACAAGCAAAATCACTTGCAGAAGAAATTACTGAACAATTACCACAAGGACAAAAACCCAAACCAATACCTGAGCCCGCTCCACCAAAAGATGATCAAATTATTCATATTCCGTTTCCATCTTTCCAGACAACCATTTTGATTGGTACCCTTGGTATTCCTAAAGGCAGTAGCAAGTTCTACCCGTTAACTGTTGGGAATCAGTACCTAGGCGGTTCAGGCTTAGATTCATTATTATTTGATGAGGTTCGTAAAAAACGAGGTCTCGCTTATGGTGCTTACAGCAACCTAAGCACTTTAAAGAAAAAAGGGACTTTTATTATCTCAACACAAACGCGTAATGAAAAAGTCATTGAGACAATCAGCGTAATCCGTGACTCAGTTGAAGCATTTTTAAATAATGGCGTACCCTCTAAAAACTTAGATCGTGCAAAAAAATACATAACTGGTAGCTTCCCTCTGTCTCTTGCGAGTAACCGAAATAAATCAGCATTGCTTGGTCTAATCGCTTTTTATCAATTACCTTTAGATTATTTTGATACTTATACTAACTACATTAATCAGGTTATAAACAAAGAAATTATTGCTGATTTCGACATATTATTAGAAGGTCAAAAACTCATTACGGTAACCGTAGGCAGCACGCCAGAAATTGAAGATCAAGTAGTAGAACAACAAACAGAAGTCATAATAAATGAAGAACCAAACTCTTAGAGTTATTGGTGGAGAACTTAAAAGCAGAAAAATAAGTTTCCCCAATATATCAGGCATTTCATTACGCCCTACTTCAGATAGAACCAGAGAAACGCTTTTCAATTGGTTAGCATTTGATGTTACAAACACTAGATGTCTAGATGCCTTTGCTGGAAGTGGTTCATTAGGTATTGAAGCCCTTTCACGTGGTGCAAAAGACTGTACATTTTATGAGGTTAATAGAAATGTTTTCATTAAGCTTAAAAGCAACTTAGAGCTATTAAAAATAGATGGAAAATCAAAATTATTTCCCAGACCATTTAACTTAAAAAATACAGAAACAACTCAACCATACGACTTAATATTTCTAGACCCGCCGTTCAATAAAGGTTTATTAACCGAAGCTTTAGAGATTATTCGAACTAATCATTTACTTAAAAATAAAGGCAAAATTTATTTTGAAGCTGAATCAAACTTTGATATTACCGCACTAGAAAAAGAATGGAATATATTAAAAATAAAAAAGAGTGGTGATGTAATATTTGGCTTACTTCAAATCAATAATTGATATGCCATTAGAGTCTACTTGACATAGCATATACACAAACATAATCTTATAAACAATCTAACTATTTGGTAATTATTATGAATCCAGTTTTTGCACTTTCCCCTATGGATGGCCGTTATGCATCAAAAGTAAATGACTTACGACCTTATTTGAGTGAGTATGGTTTAATATATTCAAGAACATTTGTTGAAATTAAATGGTTAGAGCATCTAGCCGATCAACCAGGCATTAAAGAAGTACCCGCTATCAGTGATAGTGCTAAATCCTTTTTAAATAAAATAGCTGAGCACTTTTCAGAAGAAAATGCGTTAGAAGTTAAAAACATTGAAAAAACAACAAACCATGATGTTAAGGCCGTTGAGTACTTTTTGAAAAACGCGATTAAAGATAACGCTGAACTTAACGCTATCAGTGAATTTATTCACTTTGCCTGTACTTCTGAAGATATTAATAATCTTTCTTACGGGTTAATGCTTAAGTCTTCACGTGATAGTGTTCTATTACCTATGCTTGATAAAGTAATTCATGTGATTAAAGAACTTGCTATTGATCATGCTGAACAAGCCCTTCTTTCAAGAACACATGGTCAACCTGCAACCCCTAGCACAGTTGGTAAAGAAATGGCGAATGTCGTTGCGCGTCTTCAACGTCAAAGAAAGCAAATTGCTGCCGTTGAAATTCTAGGTAAAATTAATGGAGCCGTTGGTAACTTTAATGCACATATCGCAGCTTACCCTGAACTAAACTGGCAGGAAATTGGTGAAGATTTTGTGTCTAACAAATTAGGTTTAACTTATAACCCTTATACGACCCAAATCGAACCACATGATTATATCGCTGAATTTTTTGATGCAGTATGTCGCTTCAACACCATATTATTAGACTTTGATCGTGATATTTGGTCATACATCTCTTTAAATTACTTTAAGCAAAAAACCATTGCTGGAGAAGTTGGCTCTTCCACTATGCCTCATAAAGTAAACCCAATTGATTTTGAAAACTCAGAAGGCAACTTAGGCCTTGCAAACGCTATTATGACACATTTATCTCAAAAGCTTCCAATCTCACGTTGGCAGCGTGACCTGACTGATTCAACGGTATTAAGGAATATCGGCACAGGTTTAGCGCATAGCATTACGGCTTACCAAGCGACTTTAAAAGGCATTAGCAAATTAGAGCTAAACTCAGCTGAGATCAATAAAGACTTAGATGAAAATATCGAAGTATTAGGTGAAGCCGTTCAAACTGTTATGCGTCGTTACGGTATTGAAAAGCCTTATGAAAAGCTAAAAGAATTAACTCGCGGTAAACGTGTCTCTAAAGCTGATTTTAAAGCATTTATTGAAAAACTTGATTTACCTTCAGAAGTTATTGCTGAGTTGTCAAAGCTAACTCCGCATACTTATATTGGTGATGCAGTTGAGTTAGCTAAAAAGATTTAGGCTTTACCCAAATGATTGCTTAGAAAACTACATCTTGAAGAGTTGATCTGATAAACACATATACACAACGGCGGATTAAACTAGATTAGGAATGGTATCTTGGCTTTGGCATATTCTTTGTAGCATATATCGCATTAAAGCCATACTGAACGCCCCGTAACATACAATATGTTATAGCTATGCCAGCCTTTGTGTTAGAGTTATCTACCCAGACTTTCACTATACCCGAACCATATCTAGTGACACCAATAAAGTGCCCTATTGTTTTACATACCTGATAATCATCCAATTGCTCTTTAGTAAAATCCTCAACAATTGCAATAATGTCCATATAAATAAACATAGAGTATATAAAAGTTGTATATAACTTCTTAATCGAAGCTGCTTTTGCACCAAAAAATTTATCGATAAGAGGGCCAGTTATCCAGTCAGATGCTATATCAGCAGTTAGAGCAATGAGTGATACAATACCATAAGCTGTTTCTATTCCATCTTGCGGGGTAGCTAAAGAAACTCCTGAGCTAATTACAGATGGCAAATCTGCTACAGTGTTCATTATGTTTTGTATGAGAATCAGACTTTTATTTTCGGAAAATCCTCCTGCTTTTTGTGTATCTCGCCATACTTTAATTAGGTCTTTAACCAAATTTAAAGGCATTGTCAGAAAACCTATAATTGCTTCGATAAATATAAATTCAGAGGGAGGTTGATACGCACCTAAATCATGGTTCTGTGAACTACCATCATCAAATAGAAAATGCATTTTAAGCAGATCATCCAGTTCTTCTGGTAAAGTTATTGGCAAGTCGATACCCACTAGATTTAAATGATCGAATATAAACTCTATTTGTTTGTACATAATTCTTGCTGGTAAGCCAATTAGTAAAGCAACAAGATCAGACATAGTATCCATTTGTATATTGAAAATAAATTCTAATAGTTTTTGTACAACATCAGGTATACCTAGGCTACCCTTAAGAAAAATTTGGGTTGGAGCAAATAAGACGTCATAGTTTATAAAAGCATCTGTGAAATTATTGTATATATCAACAAAATCAGACTCAATGTCTTTAAATGTTTTCTGCATACTGCCCCATAATTTTGTGAAATTATATTCACTAAAATTGAAACCATGCTCAGTCAAATTATTGACAATTCCATCTATACATAAGCTGTTAAATATTTCGGAAAAATCACTAAGCACATCCTCTCCTAAATTTTCTAATGATTTAACGAACTTTTCAATTTTTTCCATTTCAGGAGAGGATAAATCTTGCATAAAATTATTATCTGTGCTTAACGAGTCATCTGGTGCCATACCAAGGTGCTTCATAACTTGATTAGAACCATAATTATTATGGACATCTGATTCGTGGTTGCTGTATGGATCGTCTTGATTTTGAACACCATCTGTATCTATATCTGGGATATCTGTCTTATTTATACTTTTCGCTGGCTTTGCTGGACGAATAATATTCTCAAGGGTGTTGTGAAACATCTGGATAATATGATTTCCAGTTTTTTGACATCCAGATAAGTCATTTAAAATAATTAAAATCTCTATAATCAGGATGATGAAATCAAATACTGTATCGATCACATCCTTCAAAAAGGTTAATACCGAATCAAATGCAGCTTGAATGACAACAAACATGCCCCATCCAGTTGCATCAGAAAGATATTCAAGCATTTGATCCACTGCATCTTTTAGCGCATCCAATGCTGAATCAATAGCATCCCTGATGAAGTTTAAAAATTTATCTGCAACATTTAATACAAAATCAAAAAAACCACCCAACATATTTTCATCACCCACCATAGCGACGCAATTAAAATCAATTTTTTTGGAAACACCTGTGATCAGAGGATTTGCTAAATTATTGGCGTTTTCTGATAAATTCACAAATATCAAGTCTTCTTTTACTGGTTTTGTGTTATCAGCAATTTGATCAATCATCTTGGTAAATGAGTGATGTAAATTTTCTTGTCCATCTTTATAATCTGGATTAAAGTTTTCATCGATAAAGCCATGAATATTTTTACTGCTATTATTGCCATTTTTATAGTCAGCTGATTGCTCTTTTGCTCTTTGATGCAGTAAATATGCTAGATTAGTACAACCCCAATCATGCGTTTCAGCATTGCTCGTAACCATTTTTAGTTCAGGTTTGGATTTACTTTGTATAAATTGATTTTTGTTAACAATTCTATATTGTAATTCAACCCCACCAAAGAGACATTCTTTCGGTGTTGTTATCTCTAATATTACTTTTCCCGTGCTTCCAGGTATTGCAAAATATGAGTTTAATTTATTTGCATGAATAGTGGTGGGTTTGTTATGGTCAGATAAATTTACAATATAGCAAGGCTGATTGGTACGAATTTCAATACACTCTGTATCACTTAATAATGAAAGTTTATCATATGCTGTATAGCCACCAATTTCCACATGAAAAACATGAGCTTTTTGCGCCCACTGGCGAATTTCGGTCAAATCTTGAGAAACTTTACCTTTAATTGGATAAACATGCCAAGACTGTTGTTGAGCTTCTTGTGTAATATATTCATAATGAAAGTCAGGCTCTTGGTTGTTCTTAGCACTTTGAATAAGATACTTAGTTGTTTTCTTGTTGGTATTTTTTGACACCGCAACATACTCAGTGTCTTGAAAATAGGAATTCCAAGGTAAAACTCGCTTAGATATACTTTCAAGCAAAACAGGTTCGTCAAACATTATTTCATTTGAACTATTTAATTTAGGGGTTAAGTACTGATAGGCAAATTCTTTTGTTCCAGATTGGCGCATAATATAAACATGTTTAACTTCTTTGTTATCTGTGATATCACCAGTTATAAATACCCTATATAATTTCTGGTGATTTCTAGTTAACACAACATCAGCATTGCTTAATTCAAAGGCTTTAGTGCTATTAGAAGTAAAGTTTAAATTGAAGCATTCATTTACATACCCATTATCATCTATTTTTAATTTTGTCTGAACTTGGTGAACATGAATGCTTGTATTATTGTTCGGCAAGGCTTGATTGTATGCATAACACACATCAATCTCACACTCGTTTGCATTTAAATTAAACTTTTCAATCGCATAGTTTTTTACATTAGGTGTAAGTAATTTAGGATAAATATCATGGTTTTGATCAATACCAAAACAAGTGCAGTCACAACCTAATTTAAAGAGGTAAGTAATCGTGACAGGGCTACCAATAGGCGTGGTTACGCTGATATCGGTACCCCCAAAACCATCAAATCTTGTATGTTGATTATCTAAGCTAATGCTAAAGAATTTCTTAATAATTTTTTCATCATCAAATGAAGTTTCATTGCTTAGCTCAATAAGACTGCTACTAATAATCGCATCCGTGTTATTAATAGCTATCGGAATATATTTTCTATGAAAGATTTCTGAATTTAACATTCCCATAAATATCCCATCAAAAGATGTAAATGTCGGTGCATCCATTCTATCAGGGTCGTATGTTATTAAATCCTCATACGAACCTAGGTTATCTAAAGAAGAGTCATTTAGTGCATTCGCTAAGTATTGGATAAGGTCAAATACTGAACTATTTGCAATCTCACAAAAAGTAAATTTTGGCTCATCATCTTCAAGGCTGATTAAAAAACCATGTAGCTCCCTGTAGTTGAAGCGTATGGTACCGTATATGTATTGTTTGTTATTAGAGCCAGTGAAAACCCCAACGTCATCTATCGATAAACTTATATTAGGATAACTGTCAACCGAAATTTTTATTGATTCTTTAAACTTACCAAGCAAGTCAATTTGATTCCATTCTTGAGATATAGTGCAGTCTATGTCAGTTTTATCAATAGCATGGCTAGGGTTATGTAAAGTGTGTTTATTAGACTGATAAAAAAGAATCCCTTGCTTTAAATAATCATTCCATCCTTCACTATTGTTAGGTTGATATTGCTGAGAGCACCAGTCAATAAAGCCATCTCTACCATACCAATCATAATGTGCGCTATTACGCACCGCTAAAATCATTTTTTGACTGTGAATTTGACCATTTTCCACACAATTATGTTTTTGCCCATTTACAGCAACAATATGATTGTAATCATAGAATTTTGCACATCTAGTGCTTTCTAAATCTATCGCTTTTTTAGATGTAAAGGGTAAATCTAAAACTGTTTCATGTAATCCGCCATATGAATCAGTTGAAGTTGACTGGTGAATTACTATTTGTTTTTCACTATAATCACCTATGGTTCGTCCATCTGGTTTATTTCGTAACTGTAATATTTCAGGGTGACCATATGTTTTTGTAAAATCGTCATTAAAGTTTGAGCTTAAAACTGCATTATTTACCTCAATTGGTGTTTCTTGGGCTTTAGGATGGACATTTAAGCCCTCTAATACTGCTTCCAACTCCATTGATGCTGTGTGTTCAATCGTTTTATGCATCACTGTTCCGTCAGCAATATCACAGCTTACTTTAAGCTTTATGGCTTTAGCCATTGCTTTAAGGTGTTGTGGCATTTGTGGAAGTTCACTACCCTTTAATCCAATATCAGGGGCAGAGCTAGCCCAAGCAGATGGCAAGGCTCCTTTTGCTATAAGTGCAGCAATTGTGCCATATTTAGCACCACCAATAATTAAATCACGTCTTGACAATGTTTTGTCAAATACCTTTAACTCATAACTTTCAAGCTCATTATGTCCAATTATATTTTTGAGCTTTTGCTTTAACTTCTGTCTTAAAGATACTTTTGTAATATCTTGTTTTATTTGATTCATAATGACGATCTCTAATTAGATAGTAAAATTAACTGATTAAAATTCCAAATTCATACATAAGATAAATAGGTATTGCAAAAATTAGTTGGAAAAAAACATCTGGCGCAATAAACATTGCAATAATAAAGGCACATAAAATGGCATATCTTCTGCTCTTTTTAAAAGCAGACTTATTAACAAGGTTAAACTTTGAACAAATAGCCATAACAACTGGAATCTGAAATATCAATCCTACGCAAAGTGATGTAGAAGCAATAAAACTTAACAAAAATGACATATCAGTCATTACTTTAACTGAACTAGGCGCAACATTAATAAAAAAGTGCAGCAATTCAGGTAATACAAAGTAATATGTAGCAATAAATCCTATATAAAACAGTAAAGTACTAAGTAAGACTATAGGTAATAAAAATTTCTTTTCATGTTTAAGTAAAGCTGGTGAGAAGTAACCCCATAAGTGATAAAGAATAAACGGTGCACATATTAAAAATGATATATAAAAATCTAATCTTAATGGCATAAAAAATGGTGATGTTACATCAATTGCAACAATATTAGAGCCTACAGGTAAGTGTGCAATTTCAGGCGCGACAATTATGTCATACAACCTACCAGCAAATGGGTATATACATCCAAATACCAATATATAAAAAATTGCTACTTTAATTAAACGTTTTTTAAATTCAACCAAATGACCAATTAAGGTTAGATTATTATCCATTTCAATTTCCAAATTTTAAAGATCACTATTAATTTGATGTTCGATTTTTTGAGCAATTTCTTTAATTTCTTTCTTAATTTTTTTGATTATTGTGATAATTATTTTAGCAACTTGTTTAAGTTGAGTTGGCCCTAAGACCAGCAGTCCAATAATACAAGTTAGTAATAATTCAGAATTGTTTAAGCCGAACATGATTATTCCTGATCTTTGCTAGGCTTTTCACTCAAGTTAGTATCAGTTATTTCATCCTTTTCACTAACTGCTTTTTTAAAGCTTCTTATTGAATGACCTAGGTCACTGCCTATATTTCTTACTTTTTTAGATCCAAATAGCAATAATAAAATTAGAAATACAATTACTAACTGCCAAATACTAATTCCACTCATAATTATTCTCCGAGGCTGTGCCCTTATTTTGTATTGATATAAATTATTAACTTGTAACACTTAGGCTATGAATCCATATAAAACCGGATTTTCTAACTATAAGTTATTGGTTGTATTATATTCATTTAATATATGAATCTAGCTAGCTAAATAGCGGGTTGACAAACACAAAAGTCTATATAATTTGAAACATTGGGTCATAATGGGAAATAAAATATTTCTTTTTAGGGGCATGGTAATACAAGCAAAAATTTTTTATGTATACGCGATGATATTGAATATTATAAACCTTACACTGAGCTGATTCTCTTAGCTTATTCTTTGAGATATGGTGAGAGATAACTTAGGTAACTTCGTAAGTTACTCTAAAATTATTTATTAATAAACTTTTGATTTATAGTCATTAAATACAATGCATTCGTCCAGTCAAAACCTTGATTATCCATACTATATCCACGGGCAATCGTTACGTCTCCTGCTGGATTTTTTATATCGTATTTTTCTACTGCGACGCCATTTATTTTAAAATAGGCATTCACATCATTTATCCACGCTTTATTGAGCTTGTTTAAAGCCTGGGATACCAATGACTTATCAGTATCTTTTAACATGTTGTTAGCTGATATATTTATCAATGATTTCATAGCGAAATAATTTACAGGTGCCCAAGTGTATGGATAATCCCACTGGTTACCAGTATACACCAATGAGGTATTCGCACCATTTTCAGAAATCATAGAATCTTTTTTATTCGTGATTTTTTTGGACCAGATAGGCTTTTCGAACATTGGGAAAGTAATACTATTTTCAGTAATCGTTTTTTGCATCGTCACTGTTTTTAACCATTTGCTAAGCTCATCACTCGTGCTAGGTTCTAATCCAACGGCGTATGGATAAAAGGTTGTACCATACATATAGGTATGGGGCGCTTGATTAATTCCTGCAAGTTTTAGTTTTGTAATGTAATCATCACTTTTTGCTAACTTCCCATCTTCTATTTTAAAGTTAGGTAATGCTCTATCAGAAAAATAACCATTCGTATAATAAACAGGAACTAAGCTTTCCTGCATATTTTTAGCATTATCAGTAAGCTTCATTTGGAATTGAGCTATAACATCTTCATTGTCTTGTGCGTTAGAATCTAAGGAGTTAATGACATTTTGAATAAACAAACTCGTATCCTGATTAACAAAAACATCATTAACAATTAGTTTATTTAATCGATTACCCATATCAAATAACAGTGACATTAAATCAACGCTAGCATACTGTGCCGAATAGTTACCTGATACTCCATAGCGACCTGATGTATCGTACCCAGAAGCACGAATATCTCTATCTGATTTAAAATAAGCTTCCGAAAGACCAAAATTATTTAAGCCCTCCTTGGTATAAATTTCGTTAAATTTTTTATAATCAGTTGCACTATACCACACTGTATTATTGGTAATTTTACCGCTAGTTAGTTGTTCAAGAATAACCTCTGAGCTTGCTGAAGTGTTTAAGGCGTAGGGATTCACTGCTTGATCAGGATATGCTGCAAAAAAACGCGCATCATTTGGGTACAATTCTTGCAAACCAGTTAATGTCTTTTCCGCTTCTGGTGCTGGCCCTTCACCTTCTGTATAATAACGGTATCCGTAGTATGTTTGTCCTGAGTCTTCAAAAGCAATCGTTCTTGGGTTTGGATAATACTGAGGTACTTTTAAAGATGAATATTTTTCGTTACTTTGTACTGCATATAAATCAGCAAATGGACTATTTTGTGGATTGTTATGATTATATGGTGTCCAGTTGTCATAATATGTGTGCGTATCAGCCCAATATTGGTAATAGGCTATGGCTGCCGGCAATATTTCATACGATATCCATTGATTATAATTCTCTGGTTTTTTATATCCTTCAGGATAATCTTTTAATGATTTCAAATAAGGGTATAACATTTCTTGATAAGGTAGTTTGACTTTTTTCTGATTTTGCTGCCAGAAGCCATAAATCGCCATCGCGCTTTGGACAAAAAACGGGGGCTGTGAGCGCTCTAGATAATAACTTCTATTTCCATTTAAAATATAGCCACCGTAATAATCAATCATAAATGCGTGGTTATCAACCATGCCCTTTGCGATATTAAAATATGTTGCAGCTAATTCTTTTTCTGAGCTAAATTTATCGCCAGTAAATGGATTAGTTAATGCTTTAATTGCAACATATTCTGGTTTATTCGTTTCAGGTTGAAAAGCAACTATTTTAGAATTGGGATTATTTAGCACATATTCAGCACTTGCCAATAATCCTTCAACAATAAAATAGGTATCCCAGCCATATTGCTCATTGAATATACCACCAGGAACCTCATAGGCATTAGGTAGATAAATTAAACCAAGGTTTGCATATAAATGGTCATGTGGCTCTGGTTTATTCTTCGGTAATGTGCGTACATTTAAAAATATTTCTTCATTGCCGGTATGCGTTTTTGAATAAACTTCATATGATTCATGAATTGATGATTTAATCTCATCGTACATG
>JAOMSY010000040.1 GCA_028355575.1 Francisellaceae bacterium
TGGTACTCTCAAATATTTTATCAGCTGATTTAGCGACAAACCCTTGATATAATTTACCATTTTCATCTGCATAGCGTTTCGCAAATTCAAAATAGCAACAAGGAATGGTTTTCGTACCTTCAATAAACTTAACATCTATCGTCCCAGAAAGCGTACTTGATTGCTCTAAATGGTCCGCTGGCGTACCTTTAACTTCACCACCAGAAGTATTCAGTTTAACACCATGATCTTTCAGAAATTCATTAACCTCAGTCACATCATTAAAATTCTTCAACTGATTAATAAACATTGTAAAATGATTTGCACGGTAACCAAAAGCATAAAACCATGCCGCATACTCTGACTCTTCTAAAAGTTTTTGGTATGTATTATAACTTCTATAGCTCCAAGTGGCGCCAGAAGTTAAAAGCGCATCTACATCATTTAGTAATTTAGATGGAATGGCTTCAACACACGCTTTCATGGTTTTTTGTAAAAATGGGCTAAATTCTTCTGTAAGAAGCTGGCTGATAAAAACTTTCGGTTGGTTCGGATCTTCAGGCTCAAGATGAATTGCTTTAAGCTTTTTAACTTCAAAGTCATAATGCCCACCTAGCTTATAACCTTGCTTAGTAAAAGCCTTAGCTAAAGCATCATTATCCACGCGAGGATCATCTAAGGTTCTTAAAGCAATATGGTCATTAATTGGTTTTTCACCTTTTGAAACAAATAAATCATAAATCTCTTGTACATGTGGATTTGATTCCACATATTGATCCCATAAATTATCTAAAACTTTTATACTCATTTTAATCCTCCAGATTAAACTTAATGCCTTGCGCCAATGGCAAACTCTTACCGTAATTGATTGTACTGGTTTGTCTTCTCATATATGCCTTCCAAGCATCTGATCCAGCTTCACGCCCACCACCAGTATGTTTTTCACCACCAAAAGCACCACCAATTTCAGCACCAGATGTACCAATATTGACATTAGCAATACCACAGTCGCTACCACGAGAAGATAAGAATAATTCTGCATTCTGAATATTTGTTGTGAAGATTGAACTCGACAAGCCAAAATCTACGGCATTATTCATTTCAATCGCTTCTTCGATAGTATCAAATGGCATAATATATAAAATTGGGCAGAAATTTTCTTCTTTAACAATTTCACGACTATGATCGGCTTCAATGATAGTTGGTTCAACAAAAAAACCTGGCTTATCAATTACTTTACCACCCGTTAATAATTTCCCACCTTGCTTAATGGCTTCATTCACAGTGCGAGTAAAATTATCAACTGAACCTTGGTCAATAAGCGGGCCCATAAGGTTTTTCTGATCAAGCGGATCACCAACAGTAACTTGCTTATAAGCATTCACCATTTTCTCTTTAACGGTGTCATATATAGAGCGATGAATCATTAACCTGCGTAGACTTGTACAACGCTGACCAGCTGTACCAACTGCACCAAAAACTGCGCCTGGAATTGCTAATTTTAAATCTGTACTTTCGTCTAAAATAGTTGCGTTATTTCCACCCAATTCAAGCAAACACTTGCCAAAACGACTTGCAACTTGCGCACCAACTTCGCGGCCAACTTTTGTAGAGCCAGTGAATGAAACCATATTGACACGCTCATCATTAACCAAGGCTTTTGATACATCAATTTCTTTTGAAATAACAGCGTGGAAAATATTAGGATAACCGTGAGCTTTAACAACCTTATCACAAAGGTTTTGCACAGCAATGGCACATAATGGTGTTTTTTCAGAAGGCTTCCAAATAACTGTATTACCACAAATAGCTGCAATAAAAGCATTCCAAGACCAAACAGCCACAGGGAAATTAAATGCCGAAATCACACCAACAACCCCTAGTGGATGCCATTGATCATACATTCTATGTTCTGGTCTCTCTGAATGCATGGTTGAGCCGTATAACATACGTGATTGTCCTACAGCAAAGTCAGCCATATCAATCATTTCTTGTACTTCGCCATCACCTTCTTGTTTAGATTTTCCCATCTCAAGAGAAACAAGTGAACCCAATGCATCTTTATTTTTACGTAGCTCTTCACCGATTAAACGAACCAGTTCACCACGAAGTGGTGCTGGATACTTTCGCCATTCAACAAATGCATTCTTTGCGTTAACAATCGCAGATTCCATATCTGCAAGGCGCTCATTTTTAACTCTTGCCAATATTTTCCCATCGGCTGGACTAAAGGTTTCTATTGCGTCAGGTGATTTATCATCCTTTAATTTTTCTAAGCCCATCTTTAGCTTTGATATTTTACTCATAAGAACATCCTTATTTCATTAGCTTGGTATTTGTAAAGTTACACAGAAATATTATCACTCATATAGACACAAAAACACCATGTTCTATATGAGAAGAATGAAATTATTTAGAATTACTTAGGAAAGAAATTGTGGGTAACTATACAGCTTGAATTAATAACCCTTCGTTTTCGTAATAGCCACCAAAACGATTTTCGTAAAAGTCTGTTAAGTTGATAGCCTCTTGACTAATAAAGCCTGGCTGGAAGCGATCTGTTCTTGTTAATACCAAGTCAATTGTAACACATAAGCTACTTGCAGTCGTCATTTGAACCGCTGAGAAACGACGCTCGAACATCATTTTAGATGGAAACTTTTGAGCAAAATGACGTTCAGCAGCTATTCCTTTACGTACACCATTAACAGAAACATAGATGAGGACCATATCCTGATTAATTCTAGGAAGCGCATTATCCATGATTTTAACCATCTTGTCTAAATCACGGCCAAGCTTCATATCATCCATTAAAAACTTAATTTTTTCACAATGCCCTGGGTAACGAACAGTCTTATAATTGATATTTCTGACTTTACCTTTATGGGTATCAATCATCGAACCAATACCACCTGATGTATTAAAAGCTTCGTAGGTTAAACCATCAACTTTAATCTCTTCAATATCAGCTAAGGGTGCCAGCACTCGTTCTTGGCCATCTACAACACCATGACATGGCTTAGCATATTCATTTACAAGACCTTCAGTCGACCAAGTTAGTCCATACTGTAAAGCATTTGAAACATTCAGTGGCAATGCACCTACACGCATACGAACGGTATCAACTGATTCAAATTCTTTCATTAAATCATTAGAAACAATACTAATAAACCCAGGTGCCAAACCACACTGTGGTGCAAAAAAGTTTGTTGCACCTTCTGCTAATAACTTAATCTGGTTCGTTGTTTCAACATCTTCAGTTAAGTCAAAATAATTAATTTTTAAGTCTTTTGCCATACGCGCAATTTTTAAGTTGCAGTAGAAAGGCAAGCAAGATACGACTGAATCAATATTACACTTCTTAATATATTCAACCATTTCTTTGACATTACCAGCATCCATTTTGATATATTTAAGATTATTAACACAACGGTCAAGAACTGGCTTATTTTCAGGGATAGTACGATCCGCCAAATGAACAACATAGTCACCTGTTTTAACCAATAAACAGCTCGTTAATACACCAACACGGCCTGCACCCAAGATTAGTAGATTTCTCATTATCGTTTTCCTCTTTATTTACTTAGAAATAATTCTATACTATCTTAGTCATTTTCGTGAAAATAAGACAGAATTTCTCACCAAGAAGACTAAAGGCAATAAAAATATAGCGATAAAACCTAGATCGATTCATATAAATAAAGGTCAAAGCTAGGAATAAAGTATGTGGCAAAATAAAACCAAATTTAAAATTTACTTCTATGTACTCTTACTAATTAGCATTTATGCTGCGGCATATGACATGTATGTTGCGGCTTTACCAACGCTAGAGCACTATTTTTCAACCTCAGCAAATGCGATTCAAATCACAGTTACTGTTTTTGCCGCAGCGAGTATATTAACATCTATTCCCATCGGCATGCTTAATGATGCTGCAGGGCGCAAAATAACACTGCAGATTTTGTTATTAACCATCATAATTGGCTGTGTTTTATGCCTTTTGACGCATAACATTTATATTTTTTATCTTGGTAGAGCATTACAAGGCATTGGTGGCTCAGGTCTATTCATTGTTGCTATGACGATACCAAAAGACATTTTAAGCCAAAAAGATTTTTTGAAAATATGGCAGTGGCTAACCTTGGCCTTTTTTATTGCTCCTTCTATTGCAACGGCTTTGGGCAGCTACATTGTATTTCATATTAATTGGCAAGCCATTTTTTATGCTATCATTGCAGTTAGCCTAATTAGCTTAATCATCATCATTTTTGTATTTGAAGAATCTGCGCCAAGGCAACCAAAAATGAAAGAGAATAACAATAAAATACCCGCTTTCAAAAAATATAAGACAGTATTACTCAACCCAAAATTTTTAACTTATAGCTACACTACCGCCCTAGCCTGGGCAGGAATGAGTCTATATTATCTTTTCCTGCCATTTCTTATCGTAAATCATTATGGATATAACATCATCATTTTTGGCTGGATCGCATTCAGTATGGTCATGGCCGGCGTATTTGGAAGAGTATTTAATATGCTCATATTCTCAAAAATATTTACGCTAGAAAAAACTGCCTTAACATTTTGTGTTATCAATGTTTTCTCTAGCCTTCTTTTGATCGCAGCAATTGCGTTACCTAACGCTCTTGCTTTAATCTTTATCATCATCTCATGTATTATTTTCGGTTTTTCTTCATCTATATCCGCCATTGCTGGGTCATCCATCGCATTAAGCATATTTGACAAGGAACTTTCATCAGCTGCTTCAGCAAGCTATGGACTAATGATTGATTGTTTAATTGCGGCATCACTTGCCATTGCACCACTATTTTCTACTTCAGTCATCACGCTTGCGATAATGCTATTCATACTTACAGGCATCGCGCTAGTATTTGTTTATAGAAACCAAAATACTTATACAACCCCTTAAGTTAAAAACAGACTACATTAATATTCCCAACCTGTAACATCATAACCTTTATTCTTTAAGCAGGACTCAATAAACTGCTTTTCATTATCTTCAGATGATGGCCCAGCCTCTAATATTGCATTGGTATCTGCAATACTACCTGCATTAGACTGCCCAGAATAAGAACGATTTCCAGTAGCAACAATACTTAAAATAGCCAAAGAACCTTTAGTAACCTCCCAGGCAGTTTGCCCACCACTCACTGGCTGTTGTTCTGCTAGATCTTCGCAATATTCAATATCTTTCTGTGCTTGAGATTGCCCTACTTTTTGATAATAATCATTTGGATACAGTTTAGGCTGTGTACTGCAACCAGCTAATAATACAAATGCACTAAGTCCTAACAACAATGTTTTTAGTTTCAATTTTTTCATAACAGTTAACCCTACACGACTTTATTTATATTGATAATTTGAACAATCTAATTGACTCGGTGTAACTTTAAGCTGGCCTAGATATATGTGGTCCGATGAAGTGAAAACGATATCGTAGTCATAATTCTTATATAACTGATAAGAATCTGGGCTCTGCTGCTTAAAAGCACAGAATGACGACCCGACATCATTTATAACGAATTTAGTACCATCAGTTAAATCTTTCTGTGTTATCTTGTTATATTCCTCAGGGATCTGAGAGGCAATATTGATTGTTTTATTTTTCAGGTAAATTGAACTCACTGAATAGTTTTTTTTGACTAACAAGCGCACTGAGGATATTAACCGTTTCTTTTGCCACTGGATTTTCATGTTTTGAAACTGAAGTAGCGGAAATTCCTGATTGTGCTAATTTGATTGGTGAGCTTGCATAAGCAATGCTAACTACTGATAGAGCCACTAAACCAAAGCTTGGTAAGATTAACTTTTTAAATTGCATATTATTTTCTCAACTGATTTACAACAAGCGCAATTGTAAAAGCATTGGAAAACCAATATAAGTGTACAAAATACACCAGTTAGTTATGAGTTCTTTAAGTTTATTTAACTGCAGGCAAATGTTAAGCTAAACTTATCATACCTCCACACCTTTAATACTGGAAAATAATGACCTCCGATTTGACCTATTGTATCTATGATACAACTGCTACACCTGAACATATTGACCCCAATAACCACATTAATAATATCGTCTATTTGCAGTGGATGCAGGATTCAGCTATTGAGCATGTCAAACAAAATAATGTTTACGAATTAACACAACCATTAGGGCTAACCTGGTTTGCCAAGCAACATACGATTGAATATATATCACAAGGATTTCTTGGTGACCAAATTAGGGTAGTTACTTGGGTTGAAGAGTTAACTAAGATTTCAACGCTTAGAAAATATCAAATTTTCCGCAAAACAGATAAAAAGCTACTCTGCAAAGGTGAAACAAGATGGGTCATGGTCAACGCTGAAAAAGGCAAACCAACAAAAATTCCACAGGATGTCTTGGACTTGATTTCTGTAGCAGATGGCTCTAATATCGCCGACTTAGTTTAAAAGATAGTTTATATATGCCCATTGCTATTGCCCCAATGATTGATTGGACTGACCGCCATTATCGTTTTTTTATGCGGCAGATAACACGTTGTACAATCTTATATACTGAAATGATCACCACAAATGCGATATTACATGGTAATCGTGATTACTTAATCGGTTATTCCGCCTGTGAAAACCCCCTCATTCTACAACTCGGTGGTAATGATCCAGCAGATTTAGCCACTTGTGCGCAAATTGCTGAAGATTGGGGATATTCTGAAGTCAACCTGAATGTGGGCTGCCCAAGTGATCGTGTTCAAAAAGGCAGTTTCGGATTGTCGTTAATGAATGATCCAAACATTGTTGCCAAATGTATTGGAGCAATGAAAAATAAGGTTAATATCCCTGTCTCAGTTAAATGTCGAATTGGTGTTGATGATAATGACAGTTATGAGGCCTTATCAAATTTTATAAAAACACAAGTTGACGCTGGGGTTGATCATATTTGCATTCATGCCAGAAAAGGCTGGTTGAATGGGTTAAGCCCAAAAGAAAACCGTACCATACCACCACTTATGTATGACACGGTATATCAAATTAAATCTGATTTCCCAGCCTTAAGGTTAGGTATCAATGGTGGTATTACGGACATTGCGCAAATACAACAACATTTAGAACACGTAGATTACGCCATGATTGGTCGTGAGGCATATCACAACCCCTTTATTTTTTCAGAAGTAGATCATATCTTCTATAATGAAACTAGCATCAATAAAAATAGAGTTGAAGTAATAGAATCACTCTATCCATATATAGAAAAAAACTTAGCTGAAGGCATTCGCCTGAGCCATATGACACGCCATTACCTTGGTTTATTTCACGGCCAAAAAAATGGAAAATTATGGCGGCAATATATAAGCACCCATGCAACCAATAAAGCTGCAGGCATTGAAGTTGTTCAACAAGCATTGGAGCTAGTAAGGTAAAAGAGTATGGTTCAACTACATTTAGTTAAGTCTAAAGCAGGCTATGAGAATTCAAAACTTTTAATTTCCAATAATGATAAAGTGCTATTTATAGAAGAAGCAACATATCTGTATTTAGAGCAACCAGAGCTGATTAATCAGGCTGATAAATATTTCTTCTTAGAAGAAGATCTCTTGCTTAGAGGAATTATCAAACCAAATAGCGCTAGTAATTTAGAGAATATTGTTAACTATATTCAAATGGTGAAACTTGTTAAGAATACAAAAAAAACGATTACTTGGTTCTAAAAATATAACTAACCTAGATGGGTATCTGCAACAGAAATATCAAAGTCGGCAACATTTTTATCTTGACTGACTTTCCCTGATTTCCCAAAGAGAATAACCGCTAATAAAGTATTAAAAAAGAATAATGCACTTGGAATCATATAAACGATATATACCCAAGTATTTCCCCAATTTGATATCACAAACAACGTATGAATAAAAAATCCCAAACCGACTAAAGAGAAAACTATCTTGCCATAGTTTTGTTTTATGATTGACCACCAAGAATCGGACGCACCTTGTGATTTGCCTGTTGGCTTCCAACCTTGTTTTTTACGTAAATAGTAATTCATTTCAGCTTTTATGGAACACCATAAGACAAAAGTTGATAACACAAAAAAAGCAAGATATAAGTCCAAAACGGCCTTAAAAGTAAACTTAGTGTAACCTAATCCAATATTGATGGCGTGTGAAACCATAATCACAATTGATGGCAATAATGTTAGTAATATCAAAGTGATTAACAATGGCGAACTCTGAGGGAATATAACACAGAATAGTGATAATATCGGGAAGACAGAGGCAGCCATTTTAAATATCAGGTAAAGCATATCTAGTTTTACCTTAAGACCAACTGTTCTTGATTTACAAATTTTGAACATATATTTGCTGAAAATTTGCATGCCACCATATGACCAACGCATCCACATTGACTCAAATTCTTTTAGAGACATTGGCACCCATTCACCTGAATCAATATAAACAGATTTACTATAAAAGCCATTCGCATAACAACGAAATGCAGCTGCAACATCTTCGATAACCATGGTTTCACCACGATGCATTTCTAACCAAGGGCCAACTTTCTGCAAGGCTTTCGCGGACCAAATAGCGTTGTGTCCCTGAAAATTGCAATAACCAAACTGGCCATTGAATTCATTTAAATACCGAATCATATTTTGGAAAATAGAACAAATCTTTGCAAAAAAGTTTGCATTGGCATTTGTACTTTTTAACATCAAAGTTAAAAAACCCAGCTTTTCATCTTTTTTAAATTCTGGCATGGTTCTTAACAACGTATCATCAAGTAATGTTGAGTCAGCATCTAAAAACATAATGTAATCAAATTTAACATATCGCATAGCGATATCTAGATTTTTCGGCTTAAAACCATCTGTCCCATCGCGATGAATAAATTTATAAACGCATCCATTATTTAATTTATTTTGGTCTTCAACGTATCTTTTCCAGTTAAGGTAATCAGGGAAAGCTGTATCACTGTTATCAATAACAATAATCTCTTTTAAGCCTTTCGCATATTTTAAATTAGTTGCTGAGTCCAACGTCATCTTACAAACATCAAAGGGTTCATTACGTGTTGAAAGAATAATTGAACAACCAGGTAAATCTTTTTCGTCTGAAATTGGAGGTGGATCAGGTAGCTTATGAAACACGCAATGGAAAGCAAGGATCATTCGGTAATACAATAGAAACGTAGTGGGCAATAAAAATAAACCAAACACTTGCCCTATTAAATAAAAAGATTCTTTATGATGATATAAAGATTTTTCATAGCCTACATAAATAATAGCGGTGACCGTTAAAGAGGCTAATATATAGCTCGGAATAAGATAAATATAACCATATCGATTCGTACCTTTTCGATCTCTAGTACTGTAAAATTTTATCCCCAATAACGCAAATAATAATATGCCTGAAGCCACATAAGCAGAATAGATATATGAGCATTGTGATAAAATACATACTATATATGCGATAAATAATGCGATGGTTGCCGCAACACAAATTCTTGCTGGATTCATCAAAATAATCGTACCAAATAAGTTCGGGAATAATACTGTAAATATATTTACATCACAAGTGTATTTTATAAACGATTATTTTACAAATTCACCCACTAATTCAGACCACTTGCCAATCAATTACTTGGGCACTTTTTGACTCAAGATAGTTATTACATTGACTAAACTGTTTAGAACCTAGAAATCCCCGGTATGCTGATAAAGGGGATGGATGTGCGGTTTTTAAAATGAGATTTTGAGACTGATCTATCATTGGAATCTTCTTATGCGCATTCGAACCCCACAACATATAAACAACATTTTTGTGATATTGGTTAATTGTTTTAATCACGTTGTCGGTGAATGTCTCCCAGCCTTTATTTGCATGTGAATGCGCCTTAGCCTGCTCAACAGTTAAAACGGTATTTAATAAAAAAACACCCTGTTCGGCCCAGTGCGTCAAATTCCCATGACTTGGAATAGGCAAGCCAAGATCAGTATGTATTTCTTTATAAATATTCTTTAATGATGGTGGCACTGCCACATTACCTTCTACTGAAAAAGCTAGACCATGTGCTTGATTTGGCCCGTGGTAAGGATCTTGACCTAGAATGACAACCTTTACTTTATTAAATGGTGATAACTTAAATGCATTGAATACATTTTGTTTTTCTGGATAAATAACTTTACCCAAGGCTCTTTCATTTTCTACAAATTTAAGGATATCTTTAAAATAAGCTTTATTTTTTTCAACTGAAATAACATCAGCCCACGTTAAATTAGTATCGATCATCACTTAACTGAGCTGCCATATTAAACCATTCAGCCGCTTTCTCATAGTTGACTTCATGTCCATCTAAACCATACATATATTCAATGCCTCTTGCCATTGGCTTTTCATTATATTGATTCTTGCGAATAGCGGAGAAATACCAAAATGCGGCATCTTTTTCATTCTTTTCAGTACCCAAGCCATATTGATTTAAAAACCCTAAAACAAGTTGAGCTCGATTATCGAATCCAATCGCCCAAGGTAAAAGCGCCTGATATGCTTGGTTAAATTTAGATTCAGTAAATAACTGATATGCACCTGGTAGTGACTCGGTTGGCTGACCCGCTTGCAATGACTGTATATAGCTTATGGTTTGTTGATTCATTTCCTGCTCATATTGCTGGTGAACAGGCACATAAGATTTACTTGTTTGCTCAACAATAATGCCATAAGCAGCGACAATAATAACAATGATAATAAAGATTACAGGTGAACTAATCTTTAATCTATTAGCCATAACCAATTCAAATTATTTAAGGTAGAAACAGTTTAATAGATTAGCATACATAAAAAAACTAAAGTTATATGTTTAGCGGTTCTGTTTTGATGAACACATCCTGCCGATAGAGGATCAAAACACCTAATACAACGCTTATCGCTAAACAAGCATATAAAATTAATATTGGATTAATAGGAAAAAGAATACCACCAATTATCGCACCAACACCCCAAGATGCGCCAGCGCCAAAGGTATAGATTATACCCATTGAAAGTCCAAGCGCCTGTTTAGGCGTATGATGCGCAATGGCCACAGTTAATGAGATAAATACCAAAAGGTCGCTCATTAATATAATCACCTCAGCATACCAAATTAAATAATCCAGCCTAGCGGTTAACGAGACAATGGCAACAATATTTGCAGCAATAAAGCCTAAAACGCCTAATATCATTTTTCCTTTTGCTGGGAAAATATAATTAATAATTGGCAATACAATGACCGTTGTAATTGCTAAGGTAAAACCTAACAAAGAATAGAAATAAGTAATTTCTTTGTTATCAAAGCCTAATATATGCTTACCGATTGCAGGAACATACTGATAAAAAGTCCCCCATATCAGCTGGTTTAAAATCAATAATAAAAACAGAAACCACATATTTTTATTTTTTAAAAAGCTTAAATAACCAAACAAAGAGGTTTTTTCTTGAACAATTCTATTTTGAAACACGCTACTAAATAACACCCAAACAATGACACCTACCAAAATAATGACTGAAAAGATATATGGGTAAACAACATTTGGTATGGCAGAAGACAGGTCAATTTTCAATAATTGATAAGTTAGCATCGGCCCTAGAATAAAGCCGATACCAATAAAGAATTGAATCAATCCTGTAAATATGAACCGATTTTTTTCTGGTGCATTTGCTATAATGTATGCGGTACATATTGGTCTGATTGCCATTGTCAATCCACCAATTACGGTACCAATAAAAAAGATAGTAATTAAACCAGTCTTAATCGCCACGATACAGCACATCACTTGAACTAAATAACCAATGTAACATACCGACATTGCAAACTTTCTATTTACGTAGTCTGATAAAAAGCCAACAAAAACGTTTGAAAACATGTTTGCTAGCTGGGTTATTAATAGTAGCGCAGCATATAGATAGCTGATGTTTGCTA
This sequence comes from Francisellaceae bacterium, assembly GCA_028355575.1. Lineage (GTDB taxonomy): Bacteria > Pseudomonadota > Gammaproteobacteria > Francisellales > Francisellaceae > CAJXRW01. The sequence continues at coordinate 11,926 of JAOMSY010000040.1, forward strand.
AGGAATAATTTTCAAAAAGAAATTTTGTTTCTTTGAAAAACAAAATAGTCAACATTGGAATAAGCAACGCAGCGACGAATTCAGTTATAAAGAGCAATATATAATTTGATATGAGCGACCTAAATATAGCTCGTTTACTAATAGACGTCATACTTGCCAGTCAAACAATGAATTATTAGGGTCAGAGGCATCTTGAGGCGGCTTCAAATCGAAATGTGCATATGCATGTTTTGTCGCCACTCTTCCTCTAGATGTTCGCATAATGAATCCCTGTTGAATTAAATAGGGCTCAATAATATCTTCGATGGTGCCTTTTTCTTCACTAATCGCAGCAGCAATGGTATCAATACCAACAGGGCCACCATCAAATTTATCTAGTAAAGCTAATAAGTAACGTCTATCCATATGGTCAAATCCAACGGGGTCAACGTTAATCATCGAGAGCGCTTTGTCTGCAATTTTATTATCAATAATGCCATTATTTTTCACTTGCGCATAATCTCTTACTCGTCGAAGCAAACGATTTGCAATTCTTGGTG
>JAOMSY010000041.1 GCA_028355575.1 Francisellaceae bacterium
AAACTCTTCTTTTTCTAAAGCATTTTCCAGTGCGAGTTTAATTTGATGGTGACGACGAATTTTCTGGTTTAGACTGTCGTTAAATACTTTGAAATTATTCTTGCCTCTTTCTTTGGCTTGGTACATGGCCACATCTGCATTTTTAATGAGCTCATCTGATGTACGGCCACACATTGGGTAACTTGAAATGCCTATGCTTGATGATAGTTTTATTTCAGTACCATTACAATTATATGTGCTCTTGAATGCACTAATGCATCTAGATGCTAGCACATCGATGCTCTCAAGCTTTTTCAAGTCTGGCGCTAATACAATAAATTCATCTCCAGCAAAACGTGCAATATAGTCTGATTTTCGAATTGAATTCTTCAGTCGTAATGTAACTTGTTTTAGTATAGAGTCGCCACACTGGTGGCCGTGGAGGTCATTAATCTGTTTAAAATTATCTATATCAATAAACATGACCGCAAATTTAGTGTTATTTCTTTCTGCTTTGATAATTTCAATATCAATTTGATCCATAATGGATGAACGATTCAATATGCCAGTAAGGTGATCAATTCTTGATATTTTTCGTAAATGATTTTTTGTTTTTCTCAGTATTCGTATCGATTTATATAGTGACTTAAGTCGATAACTGCTTAACTCTCTAGCTCGAATTAAAAGCACAAATAAAATTGAAATAAAAAAGCCAAAGATGAATGAGATGAGCGAAAAGTTAACTTTATCTTGCTCAAAATAACTGGTATTAATTTTAAAATTAACGAGAAATTCTGAACCGAAAAGTGTGAAGTTATTCCCAGTGGTGAATACATTGTCATTATTATTAATTTGTTGGTTATTTGAATATATTGTTTGATTATTATATTTAACATCAAGTGCGATAGGTTCAATAAAATATTGTTTTGACCAAGTTGAGCTAATCATCTTTGTTAAGTTGATAAGAATCTTGTTCCCATTTTTATTAGTTACCAGGGCAGTATTTTTACTGATTACCTGCATGGAATATTTTGTCTTTTCAGGGGTTAAGTTGGCCTGAGGTATGCTTAATAGAAGATGAGCCAGGCTATCTCGATACTTAGGGTTTGTGACCACTATTGGCTCTTGAGTATCTTGTTGTAATATAATTGATACGACAAATACTTTCTGTTGAATTAAGTCTTGGTATTGACTAAGCATTTCTGGGGTGATGATTTGATCGGTATTATTTATCATCTGAATAAATTGGAACAAAGTCTTTATTTGGTCTTCAATGCCTGATGTTAAGGTATTCTTTAGCACAGTAGACTGGAATTGTGCTGTTTGTTTATGTTGTTCAAGTGTTGAATTTTTAAATGATAACGAAAAAATAGAAAATAAGGTAAAACACGCTATTCCAAAGATAATAGCATTTATTGTACTACCTCTTTTTTTGGTTATTCTATGGCTATTCCATAAAAACATAAAACAGGTTATGGATATCAAGATGTAACTTAAGCCAGGAATATAGGGAATTTGTAACCAGATATTTGATGAGGGTGTGCTGTTTAATGTGTTAAAAATGGATAGGAATGTGAGTAGGGTTGTAATAGACAGTATTATATTTGCAATAATGATGTACTTTTTAGTAAACCCATAAAAACAGATTACCAAATAAACGAGTCCTATTAGCGTAAAACAAACTGAAATGCTTGGTAAGTTATTTAGGAATTGATTTGTTAGATTATGTTGTAAATTATTAGAATCAAATATGAGCTGCATATTATAAAGTAGTAGACCTATCAACCCTTCGATAATTAATAGCAGCCCGATAAGGCCAGAGATACGTCTTGATCGGATTAAAAATAATAAACCTAACCCTTCTAATAATAATCCTGTTGTTGTGAAATATTCAAAAGGGAGAGGTTTTACGTAATAAAGGCTAATTGAATCTGGTGGTGTTTGAATAATGCTTAATACACTCAACAAGATAATTGTTACGCCAAGTGTAAAAGGAATCCAATCCTGCCCGAATTTGTTCATTGAAACTTCCTAATGCGATGGGGCAATGGCCTCTATTTAATATATAAAATATGAGTTTAAGTGTAGGAGATAAAATTCACTTTTGACAATAGTATAAGATACGACAAATTCGAATGAGTTGTAAATGTTAGGTATAAATATAACTAACATGGCAAACAGTTAAATGTTAATTTTTAAAATATCATATTGAAATATCTTGATTTATTATGCAATTCAATCTTTTCTGGTCTAATCTTAATCTAATGAGTAGGTCAAATTACTAATGATTATGAAATTAGATGGCATCAAAACAAATTTACATTCAGTTTTTGATGCCAGTATCAATTGGGTGAAGAAAAATATATTGCGCCAGTCTATTCAAGATGGTTTTAATCAACTGTATGTTGGGATGTTGTCGAATAAAAAATATATTATTGGCTTTAGAAGTCCATCTTCGGTAAAGCTTTCTAATGTTAAAGTGGTTTCAACTGTTAAAGAAATCCGAGCTTATATTGGTCTAAATGAAATAGACAAAAACAATATTACCATGCTCCTGTGTGATGATAGCTATAAATTAACGATTCATGATATGCCTGATATTCCTGATGAAGATTTGCAAGACGCGATTCGGTGGCAAATTGATGAAGAGTTAGGCATTACACCTGAAAATTCAGCGATTGATGCTTTCAAGGTGCCTGAGCAAGGGCGAGTAAAAAATTCAGGGTATTTGATTACAAAGCCGAATAAAGATGTAGAAGAAATACAGAAGAATTTTGAAGAGCTAGATGCAAATGTTGCTGTTTTAAGCATTGCGGAAATAGGATTGGCAAAATTGGTGGGTTATTTGTACCCTAACCAAGAAAAAGCAGTTTGTACTATCTATATCTCATCCGTCGGTCAAATACATATTTTAATTACACGTGAAGGCTCACTTTTGTTCTGCCGTAAACTAGGTTTAAAAGACATACTGTTACATCCTAATTCACAGAACCCTTTGTTGGATGAATGTAAACGTTCTTTCTCATATATCAAAAACCAGCGACAGGTTATAATTACTAAAATTTTGCTACTCCAAAAACTACCAACTGAAATACAAAAACAACTAGTTGACGGCTTGGGTGTGGATGTTGAAATAATAGAGCTTGCGGATCTAAGACCTAACTCACATGAACTGGGTAGATCAGAATATCCGTTATATTTGCCATTGGCAGGGTTGGCATCATGTTAAAACAGAATGTTAATTTAATTTATACACCACCGCCACCGCCACCAATAAAGTATTCGTTTCGGCAATTTGTTTTATGGCTAAGTGTTGTCATTGTTATCATTATTGTTGTCGTTAGTGTGCAAGCATTTCGTTTGTCTAATGCTAAAAATACTTTTGAAGAAAAAAATAATGTGACTAGAAAATTAACCAGTCAAATTGTTACGCTATCTCAAAAAAATAAGCATTTAAGAGAAACTAGTACCGCTAGCCAGTTAGAAAGGAAAATTGTTTTAAAACAGAAATTTACAGCCTATTTGCAAGAAAACGGAACAGAAGAACGGTCTAAAATTGCAGTCGAATTTATGGGTTTGGCAAATACGATTGTAGAGGGAGTGTGGCTGACCTATATTGAATTCCAGTCGTTTGGACAAGAGGTTTATTTAATTGGCCAGACAAACAAGCCCTCTCAAGTATACCAGTTTTTAGGTAATTTAAATGATGACCCAGTTTATGCAGGCATTAAATTTGACCTTAAGAAAATTGAGTTTCCTGATCAAAAAACACCCTATAAGGTGTTCTCTATTTATTCGGGAGAGCAATAATGAAAGCGGTTTGGTTCAAAATTGAAGATCGTTTTAATTCTTTACCTAAGGCATTAAGGCTTTTATTAATTATATTAGTGAGTTTTATTTTATTATTGTTCTGTTATCGAATCATATTAATACCAATGCAAGCGAATATAAGTAATCAGTTGGACAAAGCTACGGCATATGAGGCGACAATTTTAAAACTTCGCGTGCAAATTAATAAAGAAAAAAATGCAGCAAAAGAGATAAGAGCTAGTAATAACGCCACAAATATACATCGGCTTAATAATCAACTACAACAAGTTGAGCGACAGTTTAAGCAATATACACAAGACTATATACCAGCCGGAGAAATATTTGACAAGCTTAGAGGTGTTCTTGAACAAGCTAAGGGGCTTGATCTAGTTGCAATTGACCACCATACCCCAGAAAGAATACAAGTAGATGACACTGACCAGAGTCTTCAGTTGTGGCGACATTCTTTAACATTGGTTTTTAAGGGTAGTTTCTATCATACACTTGAGTATTTAAAGTTAATTACTAACCTTAAAATGTATATCGTGATTGAATCATTGCAGTATACGGTGGAAGAATATCCGAACGCACAAATTGAATTAGTTGTATCAACCATTACTGAGAAGAAACATGGCAACTAGTTTGTGTAAATATTGGCTATGTTTTGTTTGTCTCATAACCACAGTGTCGGTATATTCTTACAGGGACCCAACTATGCCGCCTTGGGCAAGTGAAAAAGTGAGTAGTAACATGGAAGTAAAAGGAATTATTCACTCAAAAAACAGGAATATTATTATGAGTGATGATGGTATTTATGAAAAGGACACCTTTATGATGGTTGGTCCTAATCACGTCATTACAAATGAAGGCCAACAAATAAACCTGTACCCCAATATTAAAACCCCGGTTAAGGAGAGTGATGCGCCTACTTTCTAAGCTGATTGTATGCATATCGTTAAATATTTTTTTGGTTGGTTGTTCAGCAGTTAAAGGTGATCCTGCTATTAATCAAATAGACTCAGCTGTAGATAATGGGATTAAAGGTAATAAAAAATTAAAAACTCAGCATCAGCTAGCAGTTAGCGATTTGCTATTACCTAGTTTGTCGCTACCAAATGAAAATGCAGCAAACAATCAACGTTTTGATGTTGCTGTTAATAATATGTCAGCTAAAACTTTTTTTTCAGGTCTGGTGAGTGACACCCCTTATAGTATTGTTGTTAGCCCAAATGTAGACCAATCAATTTCACTTTCATTAAAGAATGTGACCATACCTGAAGTATTGGCGACAACGGCATCGTTGTATGACTTAGAGTTTAAAAAAACTCAATATGGCTATGAGGTTTATCCAGCAGGTATTGAGACGCGTATCTTCAAAATTAATTATCTTGATATCGTGCGTAAGGGTGAGTCACGTACAATGGTTAATTCTGGCAGTTTGTCTGCCAATAACCAGAATGGTGGTATTGGTAATGGTAATACTCAGTTTGGCGGTGGAGCATTTGGCGGCGGTTTTGGTGGTTTTGGCGGTAATAACGGTGGTTTTGCAGGAAATGGCACAGGTAATAACAATAATAATTTGGGTGCGGGTGCGGCAAATGGATTGCAGCTGAGTACCAGTGTTATTTCACAAAGTGAGTCCAATTTTTGGGAAGAGCTTGAGGACTCCTTAGATTTGTTTATAGGTGAGGTTGACAGTAAAGATGTTGTTATAAACCCGCAAAGCGGTACCGTGGTTGTGAGAACAACCAAGCAAAAGGCAAATCAAATAGCTGAATATATCGATGGATTGCAGAGCACCATGAATCGCCAAGTGATATTAGAAGCCAAAATCATGGAAGTTACTTTAAGTGATGGATATCAGGCGGGTATTGATTGGAATATTTTTGGCGCTAAGCAAGAGCTAAACCAAGCTTTTGGGGGCGGCGAAACGCTTATTGACTCAGCAAAAGAGTTACTGAATGTTTTTTCAGTGAAGGCAACTTGGGGTGGTGATAAATTTACAACTTTTATTCGTTTGCTGTCAACGCAAGGTAATGTGCAAGTATTGTCTAGCCCGCGTATTGCGACTATGAATAATCAGAAAGCAATTATGAAAATCGGAGAAGACTCGTTTTTTATAACCGGAGTGGATAATACAATTGTTGGCGATGTCGGTGCAAATAATGTACAATCAGTTAACTTGCAGCCATTTTTTTCTGGTTTAGCGCTTAGCGTGACCCCTCAAATTGCACCTGACAATGATATTATTTTACATATTCATCCTATTATTAGTGATGTTAGTCAAAAAATATTAAAGTATAAGTTAGGTGGTGATCAAAATGAGCAACAAATCCCAACCGCTTCAAGCAAAATTAAAGAATCAGATAACATTGTTAGAGCTGAAAATGGCCAAATGGTTGTCATTGCTGGATTAATGGGGTCATCAACTGAAGAAACGATAGACTCTGTCCCGTTTTTAGGCAAAATCCCCTATTTTGGCAGTTTTTTTAGAAGTACTAAACAAGAAAGTGTACGAACCGAAATGGTTATTTTATTGAGACCAGTTATCATTATAAATGGTCAAGAGTGGACCAGGGATATGGAAGCCATGAAAGAACGATACAAAAAACTCAATAGGGGTTTCCATTTTGGCTCACATATGCAGCGATTTGGAACTGAAGGCGAATTTGAATATACTGAGTAGTATTAAGTCAATTGAGGAATAAAGTGGCATTAGACGACAATAATGGGAAAAAGCCTAAAAAATCGCATGATCACTCTTCCTTAAAGCTGGCTGAGACTGGCTCGGAGACTTCTGAAAACACATTTAGTAATAAAGATCGAATAGACGAAAAAACAAGATCATCTTCTGATAATAGCCACAAAGGTGAAAATACAAAGGAAAAGGTCGAGAGTGGCCAAGGTAATGTCATTCTTGATGAGCCAGAGCTTAATTCTGAGCAGTCATTAGATCATAGTAACGAAGAGCAAGATAATCCAAATGGCCAGAAGCCTAAAAAGGAACAAAATAGAAGTCATAAGAAATCACTTTTTATTATTTTATTGATCATTACAATATTGGTTGCAGCTTATATTGTCTGGTTAAAATATTATAAAGCGGTTGATTCAGAGAAAATAGAGCCTGTTGGTGTGGAAAATTCTAATAATGTTGAAATATTAGAAACTGCAAAGCCTGAAGGTGAGGGCTTGCTGAATAAACCAACAGGTGAAGCTAGCCCTAAAGACATTAATTTAAGCGTTGAAGATACGCCATCAACGCCGATGCCTCAACCCCCTTTTATTAATAGTATTGAGTTTAGCGATAAATTTGAATTTCCAAAGCTAAATATCGATTTATCAAAGAAAGTATTTTATCAAATCTACGAGAGTTCCGGGGAAATTACACTTGTTTTCCCAGAAACAAAAGCAAACTCCAATTTAATTGAGATGAATAATCCTTTTATCAAATTAGTGAATATTAATTATTTCAAAAATCAGACAACGGTTAATATCGTCTTACAAGATGACATTAAGTTAGGTAATATTGGATATACTGGTGCTGGTAGCCTTCTGGAGTTGTCATTTCAAAACATTTTAACTAAGCGAAATATGGACGTTAGTCAGATAAAAAGCGTTCAGCAAACACCTGAAAATAAAACTCAAACGCAGCAAAGAGCCTATTATAAGGCATTAGATGTCGCTAACGTAGGGGATTATCCTAAAGCGATTAAGTTGATGAAACCATTAACTGAAGGTGATGAACCCTATTTGCCAGCTATAGAAAACTTAGCGATTTTATATTTAAAGTCATTACGTATAAATGATGCTGAAAAATTATTGGAGCAAGCAGTAAAGGCATACCCAACTAATATTAAATTAAAAGAATATTATGCGCGTTTGTTGATTATTAAAAAACAATTTCCACAAGCATTACAATTTTTAATGAAAGCCTCTCCATCATTAAATGAATATCCAAACTACTATGGTCTAATTGCTTTTTTAAACCTAGAAGAGCAAAAACCGAAAGTGGCGCAGTTGTATTATATGCAGCTTGTTGAGGCAATGCCTGATAACGTGAAATGGATGCTAGGTTTAGCAATGTCATTGAAAATGCAAGGTGCAAATAATGCTGCTGAAGCAGTTTATAAGCGTATTTTAGAAAATGGAAATATTCCACCGAACATTAAACTGTATGTTAGCCAACAGATGGCTAACTTCTTCTAATTTTTAGGATAACTCATGCCAGATAAAAAACCGCTAAGACTGGGTTCAATATTGTTGGACCGCGGTGTGATCACCCAAGAAAATTTAGATTATGTGCTAGAAAAACAGCAAGAGAGTGGTAAAAAAGTTGGTGAAATTCTTATCGATGAAAAAATTATTTCTTATGTTGATCTAGCTGAAACATTATCACATCAGTTAAATTGTCCGCTTGCTGATTTACAACATTATGAGTTTGATGAAGAATTAGTTAAACTTATCCCAGAGAGTATTGCACGAAAATTCCAAATTATTTTATTAGATGAACAACCAGATTATTATGTGGTTGGGATGGCTGACCCACTAGATATTGATGCACAAGATGTTGTTAATCAACTGCTCGATAAGCCGAGCCAAGTTGAAATTGTAACTAGGCCAGAGCTTTTAAAGTATCTAGATCAACTATATCGACGTACAAGTGATATCTCTAAGTTTGCAAAAGTTATAGATGAAGATGTTAGTTCTCGTGCTTCTATTAGTGAGCTTGGGGATGCGGCTACCGAAGAAGATGCACCTGTTATTAAACTGCTCAGTTCTATTTTTGAAGATGCAGTTCAGGTAAGGGCATCTGATATTCATATTGAACCAGGTGAGCATAGTGTGCGTATTCGTTACCGAGTTGATGGTTTGCTCCAAGAACACGTTGTTCAAGAAAATCGTATTATGCCAATGATTACTTCTCGATTAAAATTAATGGCAAAGCTTAATATTTCTGAAACACGTACACCGCAAGATGGACGATTTCTTATAACGGTTAGAAAGAATAAAATCGATATTCGTCTTTCAACCTTACCAACACAATATGGTGAGAGTATTGTCATGCGTTTGCTTGATCAGTCAAGTGGTTTGCTCAGGCTTAGCAACATTGGTATGAAAGGTAAGGTGTTAGAAGACTTTAAGAAAATGCTACATTTACCTTATGGGTTAATATTGGTAACGGGGCCAACAGGTAGTGGTAAATCAACCACGCTATACGGTGGATTAAATGAACTTAATTCTGTTCAAAAGAAAATATGTACGGTTGAAGACCCAGTAGAGTATAGAATAGAAAGGATCAACCAGACGCATATTAATGATAAGGTTGGTTTAAGCTTTGCGGCTGCCTTACGTTCTATCCTTCGGCAAGATCCAGATATTATCATGATTGGTGAAATTCGAGATAAAGAGACGGCTGAAATTGCTATTCGAGCTGCTATGACAGGCCATTTGGTATTGTCGACATTACATACCAATGATGCACCATCGTCAGCGGTTCGTCTGATTGACATGGGTGTGCCTAGTTATCTGGTTTCAACCACACTGCGTTGTGTATTAGCACAGAGGCTTATTCGTAAATTATGTGATGCCTGTAAGGAAACTTACAAGCCAGATGATATTGAAAAAGAATATCTAAGGAACTGGACAAAAGACAAAAGCACTCACGATGCTGATTATTTTAAGGCAGTTGGTTGTTCTAAGTGTAATCATTCTGGGTATCAAGGTCGAAATGGTATTTTCGAGTTACTAACAATTAATCAAAGTATTAGTTATGCACTACAAGATAAAAGTACTTTATTATTTACCAAAACGGCAGAAAATGCCCTTAAAGGAAAAATGTTGATTGACCAAGCATTATCAATGGCGAAATCTGGTGAAACATCACTTGAAGAAATAATACGGACCATTGGTTTAGGTAGATCTGGTGCTTAGTTAATTTAGATTAATGTGCAAGTAATCGTGCTTTTATGGGCGCTAAGCAGAACATAAAAACACTAAATGCTAATATGCATAGTCCAATCCAAAAAAATACATTTGTATAGTTAACTAATAGCACCATTTTGTCAGTTGTTTCAATACCTTTTGGTGAGGTTAAAGATGCAATAAAGCCGCCAAGTAAACTGCCAAATGCTAAAAATACCCACCACATTCCAACCGCAAAACCCGACAATTGGCTTGGAACAAGCTGGGTAACCATGGCAATACCAATCGCACAAATTAATAATTCACCTAAGGACTGTAAACCATAACTAAGCAGTAACCAATATCCTGAGACTATGCCTTGGCTGTCGGCTGTATATTTTGAAATGAATAAACAAATAAAGGCTAGGCCGATCGAAACCATGCCAACAGAAAACTTGTTATAGACACTTAGTGAAAATTTTGTACCGTCAGATTTAGTATAGTAGTAAGCTAAAATGGGGCTTAAAAATACAACCCAGAACGGATTTAAAGCCTGAAAACTTTCAGGAACTAGTTCGATACCAAATAAACTATGAGAAGCATTATTGATGGTATAAAAATTGATAGATGTCTGCATTTGCATATAGGCAATTTTATACACAATGGCTTCAAACATCATGACTAATGCTAAAGACATTCTGCCAGCATAATTTTCTGATTTACTTTTAATGGTTAAATAGATAAATATGATTAGACATATTAAAAAAGTTAACACAACAATGGCTTTAGATAAAAACAGATAAACAAGTAATTCCTCTACGCAAAAAACGAGGGCAATGACAACTATAATCGTTCCTAATAAATAGCCATAATTGAGTGGTTTTTTATCAGCCTCTGAGCCAATTTGTTTCATTGTGAATCCAAAACCAACAAAGACGGCTAAGGCTAAAACAATGGCTATTGCAGAGGTACCAAATGCAGTTGAGTATCCATAAGAATGCGCTAAGCTGGGTATTAGTAACAAGCCAACAATACTACCAATATTAATGGCCATATAAAAAAGCGTAAATGCATTATGCATTAGACCATCGTCATCTGGTGGATAACATTTTGAGAGTAAGCTGGATGGGTTTGATTTGAATAGACCTGTTCCGACACAAATAAGCGCCATAGCATAGTAAACCAAATCAAGATTATTTAACGCCAAAAAAATATAGCCCAGCAGTAATGTAAGTAAACCGAGAACAATAGTTCTTTTGGCGCCTAGAATTTTATCACCAATGAACCCGCCCACGACAATAAAAGCATAAACTAAGGCTGCAAATGACCCATACAAAACAAAGGAGTCACTTGACTTTAAACCGAATGATTTAGTCAAGTAAACAGCAAGCAGTCCAACGAGGGATGCATAACCAAATCTCTCCCATATTTCGAGCATGAAGATGGTATAAAATGGTTTGGGGTGTTGAAAAAAATTGGCAGACATAATCTATAGATAAAAACATTGTTACCATTAAGTTTAGCCATTAATTTTATTTCTGGCTTAGAATATATGTAATAAGATTTAGTAATTTAGCCTTTTAATTTTGAGCTTATCTTTGTTGCAAGTTCTTCGATAGATAGATAAGTAGAGTTCAGGAAAGGAATGCTATATTGTCGATAAAGTTTTTCGACCGCTTTTACTTCAAATTCACACTGTTTGCGTGAAGCATAACGACTATTCGATTTCCGTTCTTCTCTAATTGCCATTAGGCGCTCGATATCTATGGTTAAGCCAAATATTTTATCTTTATGTGGTTGTAGTGCTTTGGGCAGAGTAAAATTTTCTAAGTCTTCTTCCGTAATTGGGTAATTAGAGACAAACAGGCTTTGATGAAGCGCAAGATATAAACTGGTTGGAGTCTTACCACTTCGAGAAACACCTACTAATATTACATCTGCCTTATCGTATTGCGTTGTTCCAGTGCCATCGTCGGTATTTAGACTAAAGTTTAGTGCATCAATCCTATGTTTATAGGCTTCATAGTCTTTTACCCCATGTGATTTCCCAATCGTATGGCTAGATTTCATGCCAAGTGCTTGCTCTAGGGGGCCAATAAATGTTTGGATAAAATCTAACACTAGACCATGGCTACTTTGTACAATTTTTAGTAAGTTTTCATCTACTATGGTCGTAAATGCAATTGGTGGAATCCCTGTGTCATTATAAGCACATTCAATTTTTTCTACTGTAGATAGAGCTTTGCTCTCACTATTGATATAAGGTAGATTTGTTATCGAAAAATCAACGCCCTCGAATTGAGAAAGCAGGCTTTGTCCGAGTGAACCTACGGTAATACCGGTGCCATCTGAAATTAAAAAAATATGTCTTTTCATAAAAACTCCACAATTGTACCTACGCAAAAACTTAATATCATAGTATGATTCTTATTAAGAAATTTGTTTATCAGTATAGGACATAAAATGATATATGTGTTGCCATTTGATCAAGTGGGAGTGAATGATGTTGATAAAGTAGGGGGAAAAAACTCTTCTTTAGGTGAAATGATTTCAAACTTAACCAGCCTCGGTGTAAATGTGCCGAATGGTTTTGCAACAACGGCGGATGCGTATCGTGACTTTTTAAAAAATGACGGTTTAGATAAACGTATATCAGATAAATTAAAAACCTTAGATGTCGATAATTTAGATGATTTGGCCGAAGCTGGAA
>JAOMSY010000042.1 GCA_028355575.1 Francisellaceae bacterium
TATATGTGACTTAACTATTTCACATCTAGGCTGACTGGACCCTGAATCAAGTTCAGGATGACATTGAGCTATATTATAGAACATCTAAAACCGCCCTTAATTTTGTTTATTTATAAGCCAATAATAACTTAACTTAGTAGTATTAATTTATTATAGAGAATCGAATATTAATTGACCTGAAATATCAGGAAACGATCATCATTTATTTTCTTGCATTACAACAGAACCTTCAGGATAGCATCGGAAAGGAATGCCTTTATGCAAGTTTGGATAAATATTCTCCCAACCAATCGACCAAAAATTTGGGTTGTAAATCATATTAGGACATGTCCCAAAATAGTTATTGATATAAACAGTATAATTTTTTATTTGCTTAAATGAGGTCATTATCAAAATCAAGCCAGCAATAAATGTAATCAGATACATATGAATTGATCTTGATGACAATAAACTATTACCTTCATCAGAGGCTTTGTCTTTATGATAAAAACCAAAAGCCATTGCAAATATAATCATGGCTGTATACTGGCTTAGCGGCATAACAAAAACCCCACTTAAAGCGGCGTGAACTAACCCACAAAAAACAGCTGCTAGAATTAGTAAGTGTTGTATCGTTTTTTCTACTTTCGCTTTTTTAATAAAGGATATAGCTGAAACAATAAGAATATATAAAAACAAGCTAAATACAATAATCCCCCACTCACATAGTACTTGTAGATAAAAATTGTGTGGATGTGAAGCCCTTCTAAATACATCAAAAATGTATCCTGGGTATTGGAAAGCACCTATACCTAAAAGAGGGTGTGATAAAAAGCCATTAAAAGCCAATTCCCATAAAATTAAGCGGTTATTCTCTTTAAACACCTCTCTTTGAAATACCGAAGCACCATCAATCGTTAATGAGTTATTTACTACCTCAAAAACGCACCAACCTAACAATATAGCAATTAAACTAACGACGACGTAGCGATAAGTCAATTTTCGGTCGATATACAAAAGTAGTGGTATTAAAAGTAAATATTCTAAAATGTATACGCGCGATTTACTGCCAATAATGATATACCACAAAAGCACAACCAAAATAAAAGCAAATACTTTAATGATTTTATTTTTAAAAACAAAGATTGCTAGCGTCACAATTGGGATTATCCAGCTAAGATATTGGTTTAAAAATCGAACATTAATAAAATTAGGGGATATAATATTTCGGTCAAGATTATGAAGTTTCACCTCTGGATGATTTAAGTGGTATATCAGTATATTGACATAGCGATAGCCAATGAGACAACCATAAAAAAAACACATCAATACAGCAACTGATATAACTACTTTGTAATAGCTTTTATTCTCAATTAAAAATCCAGAAACAAATAAGAACAATACAAATAGCACCCAATAATATGCAATTTGCATTAAGGCAATATCGGTACTCCTAGCATTTAATATTGCTGATAAAACCCCTAGAAAAAAAATGGCCAATATCAAATATTGCATATGTTTAGGGATGTTATGATATGCCGTATAAATACAGCTTTGTATCTGCTTACTTAATACGGTACCAAAAACAAGTAGCATAAATAATATTATTGTTAATACACGTCGGTAATCATAAACAGTAGACCAGTGCTGGAGATAAGGCGCATAAGGCATTACCAATAAATAAGCCCAAGTCACTAACACGAGATAAAATAAAATATAATGTGGCTTAACTATATTCACTGATAAAATAATAACTAATAATGTATAACCTAGCTGATTAAACCTAATTCACAATGAATTAACATAAATTCATCAGAATATATTTATAAAGACGTAAATTCTATGCATTATTTACCAATAAACTTTGGTGGTTTGCGTGATAAAAATGCGCTAACCCCAGTAGCAAAATCTTCTGTTTGCGCACAATCTAAAAATGCGTTTTTTTCTTTATTTAACTGTTCTGCTAAATTAGTTTCTATACTGGTGTTTACTAAATGCTTAATATTTTTGATCGCAACGCTTGCAGAAGAACATAAGGTTTTAGATAACTTTTGCACCAAAGCTTCGACTTCATCTGCCTCAACAACATAATTCAATATGCCTAAAGATAATGCTTCATCAGCACCAAAGCGGTCGCATAACATTAATAATTCTTTGGCTTTTTTCAAGCCTAACACTCTAGGCAATACAAATGATGCACCACCATCTGGGCTTAACCCTATGCCTGCATAAGCCGTTGTAAAAATACTCTCTTTACTGGCAATAGCAAAATCACTGGCCAACACGAGGCTTAATCCAAAACCCGCTGCAACGCCTCGTACAAGACTAATAACAGGTTTATCTATTTGCTGAATTAAGGTAATAATATGTTGCGCGCTACCAACAATTTGGTTCATTGTAACTTCGTCTTTTATAGAACCATCACCCACTTTTGACTTAAAGTAAGCGATGTCACCACCTGCCATATAATTACCCCCTGCACCTTGAAGAATAATCACTTTAACATCTTTATCCTTTTGCGCATTTTCAAAGGCATGATTTAGCTCAGCAATCATTGTAGAACATAAAACATTCATAGTTTCTGGACGATTCATTGTAATGGTATAAACACCATCTTTCTTATTTGTTAATACAACGGCTTCCATAAACTACTCCTATAATTTTAATAAATCTTGATAATTAATGCCTTTCTCTTGTTGTGAGATATGCGGATTTAGCATTCTTTCAACATAACGTGCAATCACATCTATTTCGATATTCACAATTTGATGAGGTCGATAGTATTGCATTATCGTTTTTTCCCAAGTATGCCGAATAATATTTACACCAAAAGAATTCCCTGATACTTCATTAACGGTTAAACTCACACCATCAATACAGACTGAACCTTTTTCAGCAATAAATTTTGCGTATTTATTATCGCTCAGCTCATAAACCAATCTGCGAGATCGACCATCATCGGTGCAATGATCCAATATCGCCGTACAATCAACGTGCCCAGAAACAATATGCCCGCCTAAGCGATCAGACACCCTCATCGCCCGCTCAACATTAACATATGTATTTAAGTTTATTTTTCGTAACGACGTTTTATTAAGTGTTTCAATTGAAACATCAAATGATAATATATCATTGAGCATATTTGTGACCGTTAAACAAACCCCATTAATAGCGATGCTATCACCAAGTTTAACGTCATCTAAAATTTTACTATTAACTTCAACTGATAAAGTAATGTCATCATTTGAACGCTGAACAGACTTTATTTTACCAATATCTTCAATTAAGCCTGTGAACATAAAAACCTCGATTCATTATTGATTCTCTTGCGGGTTATAAAATTGCTGTTTATTACTATCTGCCTGCATATTTTCTGCCTCGTCTTGATTTGATTCAGCTTGCATTAGTGTCGGTTGTGGCATAATATTTTTTGTTTGATCAGCAGCCTGAATCTGTGCGTTCTGTTGAGCCTGATAACCACTTGAACCACCAGACTGGCTAGTTTCATTTTGTAAGGATTGTGCACCCTTTGCATTAGATTGTTGAGAATGCTTTTCTTTGGCTATTTCAGCCTGATATTTTTCAGACTGGACTTTTAATTTATCCTTAGCCATCTGTTCTTTTTCAGCCGTAGTCCCATTCAAGGCATCCTGGCCTTGAGCATTGACTTGTTGAGGTGTTTCTGGCTTTTTCTGCTTCACTTTAGAGCCATCAGTTGAAACCTGACTGTTGCCATTGGATGATTTTTTTGAAAGACTCTCAGTTTTAGATGATGTTTGACCAACAGAATTATTAGCAGAAGGACTTGTTCCTTCATTTTGCGCGTAAACAGTTGATCCCGTGAAAATAAGAGCGCCCAGAAAGGCTAGCTTTTTGTACATGAAGTTATCCCCCACAATATTGAATATGGATAATTAAAGCAAATTTTTGTAAAAAAATAATGTATTTTGTGTAAATCCAAGAATAAACTTAGTTAAAAAGCAATAAGCCTTCACTCAGAAAAGCATTCACATCCGTTACCTGCATACCTGCTTTGCGTGCTGCTTCAATCGCATACACACCATCTTCAAAAAAATGACATTCATCTACATTTACACCTAGCTTATCAGCAATTTGAATATATGCATCTGGCTGATCCTTTGCAGGAAAATCATCATCAGCGGTAATAATAGCATCAAATTTATCCAGCAACCCATTAACGGCTAATGATAAATGCACATCTTGTCGATTACCCCCAGAAAAAACCACAGACCTATATGCATGATAGTTATTTAACAAAATAGAGGTAATCTGAGGGATTTCTTGAACATACTTCAATTGCTCTTGCACATAACTGTTTTTAAGCAATTCAAAATCTTCGACCTTAATCCGTGCATTAAAGTTTAAATTATAGTCATCAATTATCCTAGCTAAAGGTAATCCATTCCTTAAAACTAAAAATGCTTCGTCATAATGACCACCCATTTCTTCAATTGCTTTTTGCCAAGCGGCCAAATGTGCTCTACCAGAGTCAACTAATGTTCCATCACAATCAAATATTAACGCTTTTACATTATCAGAGAACTGCATACATCGCCCAAGTTAAGCTTACATCAGTCAATCATACCATAAAACGCTGCAGTGATTAAAATTTATATTTTGTAGCCAAAAAAATTCATCATCCCTAGCATAATAAAATAGCCGCAAACGGTAATACCAAGGGATAACCCCATGCTGACCCAAAATGAAATACTTTTCTTAAGAAAATAAGGTAATGAGAGGAAAAATAATAAAGAGGGGATGACCAACCAAAAAACACCCATCGACAAAGCAGCAACTTGTTCTGTGCTTTTTGTACCCACGTACAGCCATATCATAGCCAATATAGAAATCAAAGGCAGAGATGCCAATATTGCGCCAATAATTGAGCTGCGCTTAGAAACCTCTGATATAATCACAACCAATACAGAAGTGATGACAATTTTATAAATATATAACATTGTATGATTAACCTTTATTAAGGCTGTCGAATTGAGCCATTACTCTTCACTTTATATTTAAAAGTCGTTAGTTGCTCTACACCAACAGGGCCTCTTGCGTGTAGTTTACCCGTTGAAATGCCAATTTCTGCGCCCATACCAAACTCACCACCGTCTGCAAACTGAGTAGAAGTATTGAGCATAACGATTGCGCTATCAACTTTATTTAGAAAAAGTTCAGCTGCAGATTCATCTTCAGTAATAATGGCATCTGTATGGTGTGAGCTGTAACAATTTATATGCTCTAGCGCCTCATCTATACCATTTACAATTTTAATTGAAACAACACTATCTAAATATTCAGTCGCCCAGTCTTCTGTTACAGCTAACACTGTTTCTTGGAATTTGTTATGGATATCTGCTTCAACCCTAACTTCACATCCTGCTTGATGAAGCTCTTGAATAAGTTTCGGCAAAATAGACTCAGATAAAGATGAATCAATCAGAATAGTTTCAGTCGCTCCACAAATCCCTGTTCTACGCATCTTTGCATTTAGAGCAACTTTAATTGCTTTTTCAGGGTCAGCCTGAGCATGTATATACGTATGACAGATGCCATCTAAATGTTTAAATAAAGGGATTTTACTATGCTCTGCTAAATAGCTTATTAGGCCTTTTCCACCCCTTGGAATAACAACATCAATATATTCATCCTGCTGAATCAATACATCAACGGCTTTACGATCTTGTGTTGGCACCATCTGAACCACTTCGATAGGTAGACCTGCTTTTTCAAGCCCCTTATGCAGACAGCCCACAATTGCACGAGATGAATTCGCACTTTCTGAGCCACCCCTGAGAATAACAGCATTACCAGATTTTAAACATAAACTAGCTGCATCCGCGGTTACATTTGGCCTTGATTCATAAATAACAGCCAAAACACCTAAAGGCACACTTACTCGCTGAATATGCAAACTAGAGGGTCTACTAGTCTCATATAATACTTTGCCAACAGGGTCTTCTAGTTTTGATATTGCTTCAAGCCCATTTGCCATAGCTTCAATGCGCGTATCATTTAGCGTTAAGCGATCTAGTAATGCTTTACTTAAATTTTTTTCAGATGCTATCTCTAAGTCCTTTTTATTCTCTGCAATAATAAATTCTTGATGATTACGCAACTGCTCTGCCATCAACATCAATGCATTATCTTTCTGCTTTGTACTGGCATTCGCTAATTGATTGGATGCAACTTTGGCTTGTTGACACAAACCACTTATTTGAGATATTAAATCTGACATAAATATCTTTCTCATATTAAATTAAATTGAGTTTACCACAGCCCGATGATGAATGGGAGAATAGGCATTGCTACGTTTTGACTGATAATATTTTGCTAGCCTTATATTCATTTTATTATTTTCTAGATTATTATAAGGATAAATGCTTCCCAACTAAGTAATCGAGAATCAAGATATATTTATATTTGCAAACCACACACATTAATGATCATATATTGTACAATTATAGATTTATCTGGTATAATTACAAGTGGGTTCAAACCCGTGATCCTAATCCTAAAAGCCAGCCATTGGCTGGTTTAATCTTTTTACATATCCCTTTCAACATAGCTATACTAGTATAATATATAGTACAAAAGTGATGCATGATGCTTCATAAACTCAGCTCTAATCAATTCATATCTCAACATGACCTAGATGCTCTATTATCTGACTCTATTGCAAATAGCGCTCAACTCAAACAGTTATTAGACTTGCTGAAACTAGATGGCATTTCTGACTTTATGTTTTTTCGTATCACAAACAATTCGTGCTTTTATTATGCAGGCACACTGCATAAAAGCTACGTCCAAGAGTATTATAATCTTGGCAACTGGATCAATGAAGGAATCTACAATCCATACGAAATCACAAACTTCAGTACAATTGACTATAACGATCCTGATTATCAAGCATCACCAAACCTTTTGAAATTAACTGCCAATAAAATTTCCATTTTTTTAAATAGGCGGCATCAACTATATAAAGATATGTTTTGTTTTGATATTAACAAAGAACGATATGATTCATTAAATTTAAACGATATATTAAAACTCAATGAGCGCTTAAACGCGATTGCTAATTTATGCTACACCTCTATCAAATTATCAAAACTAATACAATTCCCTATCGTTTTCACTCACCCTGATAACGCCTTACTCAAACAGACTAATAAAGAAATATTAGATCATTATAACTTAAGCGAAACAAATATAGCCTATCTCAGCCATATTGCTTCTGGCTGCACCGCAAAAGAGATTGCCAGTCATATGGACAAGTCTTACCGCTCCGTTCAAGACGTTATTCAGAAATTATGTGATAAATTTAACTTATCCTCGAAATCCCAACTTGAACAAATTGCTAAAATTATATTCAGTTATTTCAAATAAGTTGATATTCAGTACCCAATACGGTAGTGCATTTTTCCTAACCCTATAATATAAACCTCGAGAAGCTTAAATTCAGAGGAAAAGTTATGAGACTTAAAATTATTGCTGCAATATTATTAGCGGGTATATCTTGCGCAATTATCGCCAAAGGTGTTGATTCACAAGCGCTTATTTTTGATAAGACAACCACTACACAACACCATGAGATATCCCAACAAGAAGCTTAATAAGCATTCCGTAATGGATACATTTAACAACCAACATTAATGAGTCGCCATGAGTCCAACATACTTTATTTTACCATTAGCCATACTTGCAGAAGTCATTGGAACAAGCGCATTAAAAAGCTCTGATTCATTTACCAAACTACTACCAAGCATCATTACGGTTATTGGATATGCAGTATCACTATATTTACTATCTATTGCATTAAAATCTTTGCCAATTGGTATAACCTATGCCGTATGGGCTGGCTTAGGAATTGTCGCTATAAGCCTAATTGGCGTCTTTGTTTATGGTCAAGCTTTTGATCTCGCAAGTGTGATCGGAATTACATTTATTGTCACAGGCGTCGTGGTTATAAATCTATTCTCGAATATGAGAATTCATTAGAAAAGCGCTTATTCAGATACAACTACTTTTCCATGTTGCATTTGGCATACACGGTCAAGCTTATTCGCCAATCGAGTATCATGTGTGACCACAATAAAACTTGTTTTTAATTCTTTTGTTAATTGACACATTAATTTGTATATAGCACTCGCATTTTCTTCATCTAAATTCCCTGTTGGTTCGTCAGATAAAACACATTTTGGCGCATTGACTAACGCTCTAGCAATGGCAATACGCTGACGCTCACCACCTGAAAGTTCGGTTGGGTAATGTTTTGATCGATGCGACATATTGACCAAATCTAAATATTTTTCCGCTTCTTTCTTAACTGTACCTAGTGGCGCATTTTTAATTGCCAATGGCATCATCACATTCTCTAGCGCCGTAAATTCTGGCAATAAGTGATGAAACTGATAAATAAAACCTAAATGCTGGTTACGTAGATAGGCACGTTTATTAGCTGAAAGCTTATCAAAACGGTTACCAAGCAGAGAGACTTCCCCTTGAGTGGGCTTTTCTAAGCCACCCAAGATATGTAATAGCGTACTTTTACCTGAACCTGAAGCGCCTAGAATCGCGACCTGCTCCCCCGCTGATATATCCAAATCAACCCCAAATAAAACGGGTGTTTCTAACTTTCCATCTTTATAAGATTTGTATAATCCCTTGCATGAAAGTATTGACTCTTTACTCATAACGCAATGCCTCTGCAGGTTGTACTTTCGATGCTCGCCAAGCAGGATATAATGTTGCAAAAAAGCTCATAATTAAGGCCACAACCACAATTTTTATCACATCACTGAATTCAAGCGACGAGGGTACAAAATCAATATAATAAACACTTGCACTCAAAAATTGCACATTGAATGTCTGCTGAATCCAATTGACTATTGCTGTTGTGTTTAAGGATAAAAGCACACCCAGACCAGTACCTATTGCCGTTCCAATAATGCCGATAGACAAACCTTGAATTATAAAAATATTCATAATTCTACGCGATGACGCACCTAAAGTTCTAAGGATAGCGATATCACTTTGTTTATCTGTTACCACCATGACTAAAGATGCCAGCATATTGAATGCTGCGACAGCGACAATTAAAATAAGGATGAGAAACATCATCGTTTTTTCCATTTGCAAGGCCTGGAAAAAGTTACGATTTTGTTGTGTCCAATCCATTGCATTATATTGCGCAGGTAAATTGCCATTCAATTCAGCTGTGATTTGTGGTGCTTCATAAAGATTTGCCAGCTTCAATTGAATACCACTGATACTATCGCCCATTTTAAATAAGGTTGCTGCATCATCAATATTGATAAAAGCATAATTAGCGTTATATTGATAACCCACATCGAATATACCAACCACCTTAAATTGTTTTAACCTTGGCATTAAACCTGCAGGGGTTAAGCTTGCTTGGGGGACAATTAAGGTTATTTTCTCCCCCACTCGCGCATCAATTGATCTGGCTAAACCTTCTCCTAAAATAATACCAAATGAACGTGGCTGTAGATCATTAATATCCCCTACAACCAATTTAGAACCAATTGGCGAAACGCTTGATTCTAATTTTGGATTGATCCCTAATATCATGCCAAACGAAGTATACCCTCGATAGCTCAACATACCTTGACCCTGAACAACCGGCGCCAAGCCAGTTACTTCTTTATTCTTTTTTAGGGTTGATTCTAGTTGTTGCCAATTTTCTAACTTGCCACCCCATTGCGAGACCATAACTTGAGGCACCATAACCAAAATTCTATTTTTTATTTCTTTATCAAAACCGTTCATTACAGAAAGAACGGTTATTAACACGGCAACACCTAAAGCAATGCCCAAGAAAGAGACTATCGAAATGAATGAAATAAAATGATTCCGCTTTTTTGCTTTCAAATAACGAAAGCCAATAAAGAGTGCTAAGGGTTTATACATAGATGACCCAAACTTATCCCAGTTTATCGTTAACAAAATTATTGTAACAGAGGGCTACAAGTGTTGTTAGGTCAGCACATCTAGTTAACATATAAAAGCGACTTTTTTTATAAAAATGACTGCTTTATGTGGAGATTCAGCTATATAACGTTTATACCTTATGTTAAGAAATTTAGTCAATTTGAGGAATACATGAAAAAAGCCCTTATTTCACTCTCATTAGTTGCAGCATTAACTGCATGCAGTAATGACAACCAATCACAAAGCCAACCTACAGACTCAGCTAGTACAGCACCAGCTCAGACTCAAAGTACCACTACCGCAACTCAAAATGCAGCAGAGTCAAGCGATATACAGGGTGTAAGTTATATTATTGGATATGATTTAGGTCAAAATTTCAATCAATCTCAAATTGATATAAATCCTGAACAACTCTTAGCCGGCATACAAGCTGGTGCTGCAGGTTCTCAGCCAAAGCTATCAAAAGCTGAAATGCAACAAACCATGCAACAGTTCCAGCAGGCTATGCAAGCCAAAGCAATGACAGCTCAAAAAGAACAAGAAAAAGAAACAACCAGTCAAGTCATCCAAGATTCTAGCCAATTAATTAATGATCCGAACACGCCATATGTTGGCCCTAAAGATGCAAAAGTAGCTGTAATTGAATTTTTTGATTATCAATGCGCCTTTTGCAGCCTAGTAGCGCCAGCCATTGAGCAGTCTATGACGCATAATCCAAATGTTAAGTTTGTATTTAAAGACTACCCAATATTCGGCCAAAGATGGCCTGAGTCGTATTACGCAGCAGATGTTGGCCTAGTTGCATTCCAACAAGGCGGAAGCGCGCTATATAAGAAATATCATGACGGCATATTTGCAACAGGTCACGATGAAGGAAAATTAACAAAAGATGACATTGACCAAGCCGCCAAACAAGCTGGTGTTGATTTGAGTAAAGCCAATAAAGACGCATTGGGTGATACCCCTTCTACGTTACCAGAAACAATTCTGAAAAGCTCTCAGCTTGGCCAAAAACTTGGATTCCAAGGCACACCTGCAATTATTGTGATGCCAACCCAAAATGCGACTATTGATAACACAACGATATTCTTTGGCTATCCAGCAAACCCTCAAGCTGGCCCAAAAGCTGCAGCAGCCGCCATTGACGCAGCCATCATGAAAGCAAATGGCCAACAAAATATGGCCCCATCAGCTAACACTAGTAACTAATTAATTCTATTAAACAGCTCTTTTATCATCAAATGCAATAATATGTGTTCTACCCGTAAATCGATACCCTTGGGCTAAACACATATCAATGGTCTTTGCATACATTTTAATGAGCTGCTCTCTTGTCTGACCAGCTGGCATTACATATGTTTTTTCTTTGGGAATGCCTAACTTATTTCTGAAACTTTCTATTTCTTGAAGGCATGATTCTGATCCATCCCAAACAGGCTTGTACTGATAATTTTTATGATAATTAATCAATTTTTCTATCGCAACATATTGCAAGCGATACTTATTATGCTGATCAACCATACGCTGATCAACCATTTTACCTTTAGGTGTTTTCATACCAACCATAGGGATGGTGTTTGAAAATTTTGGGCTGAGGCTAATTAAATCAATAGGAGAGCTTGTCTCAAAAAAATGCGAGCCTTCGGTTTCCAATGTAATGAAGATATCATTCTCTTTGGCAAAAATTGTTAATTCATTAATGAATGCAGGATGCATGGTCGGTGAACCGCCCGTTAACATCATCTCTTTGATATTAGGGTTTTCTTGATAAATGCGAATAATATCGTCAAAACAATACTTTCCTTTTTCTGCATGAATGCTTGAATACCATGTATCACACCAACCACCAACTTTGCCAAAATAACAACGATGCGTACAACCCGT
>JAOMSY010000043.1 GCA_028355575.1 Francisellaceae bacterium
GATTTATTGGTTTAAGTGCGGATGATTTCTATTACCCATCTGATCGTTCTGATGCTTATACGGTCATTGAAATTAATATGATGGAAGGGCGTTCCGTTGAGACCAAAAAATTATTAATTAAAACGACATTTGAGAAACTAGAAGATAGATTAAGTCTTGCTCCCATAGACGTAGAAATTACAATTAAAGAACAACCATCTCATTGCTGGGGATTTCGAGGTATGACGGGTGATGAGGTGAAAGACTTAAGTTATAAGGTAAACAAATAGTCACTTCATTTATATATGATGGAAGTATTTATCTATTGTTAACTGTTGTTCATGGGTATATTTCATTATCCACTTTTTAATGATGTCAGCAGCCTCAATCAGTTTATTATTAAGTGTTAGCGATTTATGCACTTTTCTCGATAAGTACCAATTCTGTTCCCCACAAAATTCGGGTAGGATAATTTTAAGTTTATTGGTCTCTAGTAATTTTTTAATTGGTGCCACAGGCATGGGTGCTATGCCATAATTTGATTGTAATAGGGCAGAGAGTTTATGGCTGTTATCAACTTTAATTCTTGTTTTAAAATCATTTAAAAAGCTAAATGCACCTTCGTTAAATGGCTCATCGACTTTACACATAATATGCACTTTAAAATTTTCAGTATTTATTTCATGTTTTGAAAGGTATTCAGCTGAACCACATAAATAAAACAAGTCTTTATAATGGTATGTTGTATTGAACTGTTCTGGTAAATCGTCTGCTAGTTTTTCAGGTATAAATAAAATATCTGCACTAATGGCTTTTTGTATAGCAACATGCGGGAAACTTGAAATATCACTTGCAGATAATCCATCAATAAAAATGCTATGCCCCTGTAAGATTTCTTCTAGCTCATTAAAAAGAGAGACATTAAGGAGTTCTTCAGAACCTAGCATGGGGAGTAAAATCTTAATTTCTTTATTCTGAACATGTTCATTGTAAATATTTTGAGTGTTTAATATTAAATCTTCATAATAAGCGATACTAACTTGATATTCCTTATAGAGCTTTTCACCTTCAGACGTTAGGCCAATAAAGTGCTTTTCCCTATTCATTAGCGTTAATTCTAAATTATCTTCTAACGATTTAATATTTCGGGTGATTGTGCTGGTATCTAGGTTTAATAGATTAGCAACAATCTTCGTGGACTTATGTTTTGCGACAAGACAAAAAATAATTATGTTCTGTATATGAGGAGCACGCATTAAGTTGCTTTAATTTGTTGTAATCAAAATTAAGTATATGCACTTGGGTGACATTTAATCAATCTGACCTTGTGAATATATTTTATAATGTACTAATAAGTTGAAATCACTCATTATAACGCTTAAATTCTTTGTAGAACTCGATGTGTCTATTTAAGTCACGATGAGACTATTTTGGCAATGATAGGGTGGTATGAGACACAGTAAGGAGATGCAAGAGTCAATTCATAAGCTGACGGACAAATTGGTCTTATTAGCTGGCATTTTTGTACCTATAATTATAACGTTATCATCATTAAGATATTTCGAATTCGGACTGCATCCAACTTTTATTTGTGAAATTATTAATGGAATTTTTCTCGTAACTGTATGCCTATTTAAGAGAAAATTATCATTCCACTTTAAAGCATATTCGTTAGTATTTGCTGGTTTATTTGCAACTTGTTATTCCATTATATTCTATGGTTTTATTGACTTAGGTATTATATATTCAATCGTCGTTATCGTTTTTGTAGCCACTGTTTTTTCTGTGAGGCAGGCAATTATTATTGCCATAGTTGCTTTGATTATTGTCTCTCTGTTGGCAATTTTACATGTTAGTGATGTATTGCAATTTGTGGCATTAGATAGCGCTGATTATGCAGGGTCTTTTATCGCTTGGATGCTTGCGATTGGCAATATAACGTTTAGTGCATTGATCGTCTTGAGTATTATTGTTATGTATAAACGCGTAACAAATTATTATACATTAAAGCTGATAAGACATTCTAAAAGACTATCAAATCAGGCTATAGAGCTAAAAAATGCTGCTCGATCAGATTACCTTACTAGTCTTAGAAACCGGCGAGCCTTTATTGATGATTTCCGTGAAGAAATTGAGAAGCTGCCGAATGACTTAAGTCTAGCAATGGTGTGTGTTGATATTAATGATTTTGCTCAAATTAATGAGAGATTTGGATACCATATTGGAGACCAGGTTATAATTGGCTATGCAGAAAGGCTTGAAAAACTTCTCAAAAATGAAAATTTACCAATAAAAAATATCTATCGAGTGGATGGTGATGAGTTTGTCCTAATGACTAAACCATTACCATCTATTGATAATAATTTAAATGATATATATGAAGTGATAAGAACAACAGCGCTAACTTGTATAAATACGCTACATTCTAAAATCCGAGTATCAGTAAAAGCTTGTGCAGCTATATACCCGCAACATGCAAATTCTGTTGATGAATTAATTATTTCCGCAAGGTTGGCACTTAATCATTCGAGAAAAAATGGTAAACAATTCTGTACCTATGAAAAGTTCATGTTTGAAAGCATGAATCGCAAACTAGATATTGAAAAGAGAGTGCAAAATGCAATAGTTGAGAACCAATTTTCAATAGCCTTTCAAAAAATTTATAACATTAAATCTCAAATGGTGGTTGGTAAAGAAGCACTTATCCGCTGGCAAGATAAAGACCTAGGGAATATTCAACCGGATGATTTTATTTCAATAGCTGAGCAGAGTGGCCAAATAAGAGAAATAGACTTTTGGGTAATTGAAGAGGTATTTAGATATATATCAAAAGAAGATGATTTAACCACAATAGATTATCACTTTGCAATAAATGTCTCAGTTCTTTCATTATCATCTAATTTTTTTGTTGATAAGGTGCAGCAGTTGCAACACAAATATCAAATACAACCACGACAAATTGTTTTTGAAATCACTGAATATAGTATTATCAACTCTTACGATGAAATCTCTAAGACGCTAACAGATCTGAAAGAATTAGGTTATAAAATATCATTAGATGATTTTGGCACCGGCTATAGTTCACTCAGTTATTTAGCGAATCTTTCGGTGGATTATCTAAAGCTTGACAGGAGCTTTATTCAGTCAATTTCACAAGCTAAAAATAAATCATTAATGCTGGGAATAATCTCAATGGTCGATATCTTAGGCATTAGTATGGTTGTTGAAGGCGTTGAAACAACACAGCAACTTGCTTGGCTAGAAGAAATTGATTATGACTTTAGTCTACAAGGGTTTTATTTTCATAAACCAGAGTTAATAGCTCAAGCATAATTTACTCTTCTGGAATTTTTTCACCTTTTTATTTGGTTTTCTGGATTTTATTTTATGAGTAAATGCAAATTTGCATTTTATAATACAATTTTACATTTTTGATTATTGATGTCTATGTATTAACCTACGCCCTGAGTTTGAGGCTTAGCTAATAAATAATTTTTTAGCTATTATTTTAACAAGTTTGAGTCTTACTTGACTCATAAAATTGTTCCGGGAAATGAAATGTTAAAGAAAAAAATAATTAGCGCTTTAGTGGGTATGTCGTTGTTTGGATTAGTTGAGTCAGCTAATGCCTTTGACCCTGCACCATTAGAAAAAACAGTAAATAAAAGTATTATAGCGGCAATTCCTCAGCCTTATAGCTTTATTGCGTCTTTTAGTGAGAGCTTTATTTCAGGGTTTAAAAAGCCAACAGCTAGCTCTGATCAGATCTATTCGCTTGAGCAAACAATAGAAAGTCAGATACTTCTCCTTCAGCAAGAAATGACAGAAGTACTCGTTCTTGAAGAAGATACAATTGATCTGATTGTTGCAGTTGATAAAAGTTCTGAAATGAGTGATTTAAATGGCAAGGTTATTGACATTTATAGTTCAGCAAGAATTTCAGATTCAAGGGACATATACACCTCCCTTTATAGAAGTGCTCAAATTTTTCCAGTGTCTCAGAATGAGAGTTTTTTTCAGTATGTGTCTGATCTATATAATAAAGGTGATGATCAAGACAATAAATTGGAGACTGCTTTCAATATTTTAACGGGAGACGATAACCTAGATAATATATATTTGCAAAATATCATTAACAACTTTAACCTTACTTTAAGTACTACTTATGAGGGGTGGGGAATCCTTGATAAATATTATTCTAATTATATTAATGCTAATGATTTTGAAAATGAGGGATTAAATTATGATTTCGTTGCGAAGTATCTAAATGCGACCAGTAATATAGTTGCTTTGCAACAAGCATATTATGAAAACCTTACCATATTATACAACCTTCAAGCATTTCAGGTTGCAATGTATTTTGTTGACCCTGAGCGCTTTAAAGATTCTGATGGAAAATTTATAGAAGGGTTTGCTTATAAATTTAATGAAATAGAATTTTTATCAACATCAAAAGGTGAAGAAGGTTTTAATGAGTCTATGCAAAATTTGACGAGGTTATATATTGAAACTAATCTTAGTGCGGATGGGGACTCATCAATAGTTAGTATATTTGGGGGCTATGGTATAACAATTAATGACAATCAAGTTACCATTGATAATGATGCCGTTCAAGCTCCAGTTTTAACAAGTCTGTCTCCAATGAATGCATATATTTCAGATAAAATTCAAAATGACACGACTCAATTATTTAGTATTGTTAAAAATGATATTTTTCCAGTTGAAGGGAAGGGTTTGTTAGGTATTTACAATACGCAAAAACAAACTTTTCTAAATAACTGTCAAATATTATCAGCATCTTTTCCAAATAAAATTGGATTAGCAAAATTTAAATATAATTGTACGGTTGAGGTAGATATATAAGAGTATGTAACTGGTAATATGAAAATTATCGTACCTTATCAATACGATATTTCTGGATCTGATAATCAATATAGTTTTACATTTTCATATTCAGACCTTACATTCACTGACGAAAAGAGCGAAGCTAGCAACATTCACTCATATTTCTTGAAACCAGAAAAATATTATGACTCAGTAATTTATGAGTCGTATGGTAAAGAATCTAGTGAAAATTTGGCGTATTGCAGTGATGTTACTCAGACTAATTGTAATCCAGTTTATCTTGACACTTTATATCATCAAGATGAAATTTTTGGATATAGTGAATTTTCAGTCAAAGTTGAAGACGCATTCATATATGCTTTCAAACAACCAAATTCTGGCGCAAGGCTAAAGTGCTCTAATAGTAGTCAAAATAATCATGGGCGAACTAAAGGTAATTTAAATAATATCCCAGGTTATAATACAAACTCCGTTTGTTTTAGAAATGAATCGAACTCCTTTGAACTGGGAGATGATTTTTATACTTATTCTTTAGTTTTAGATGGGGATCCTAGAGGTACAAACATTAATTCACCTCAAGACAGTCATTACTTTCAGGTTTTAACTAAAGATGGTGACAGCTTTGTAATAGAAAACACCTTTCCTAAGATTGCAAAAGGATCTCTTGATCCGAAAATGACTTATCAAACGACAGTTTTGAAGTGTTTTGATGGAGACAATAACTGTACTGTAACTGACTCTGGATTAATTGTAGACAATGAGATAGTTTCACGCCAATTAATTTCTGGTAGTGAAGTAACATCTCATAAGGACGCACTAAATAAAACCTTTTACACTACTGACCAACCATATGTTTTTACAAAGTCACCATCAGCTACTTATCTCTTTGCACCAATTCAACCAGATTATGATGAATGGGAAAATAAACAATCAATGCTAGAAATTCCATCTGGAACAATGACGGGTACTGTAGATACTATATTTGCACTCAACTTGAGTTTCATGCCAAGTACGACACAGTTAAAAAATTCATCAATCATAATGGTTTCAGCTAATGGAAGCTATCGACTAATATATACTGGTGACGGATCAAATACTGGAGATCCGAAAAAGCAAGGTCAGCCATATTCTATTATTGTGCAGAAAAAAGATGGGAATGGTTGGAGCTTTTATTATGATGCATATGGCTATGATGAAAAGCCATCATCTGAAACCTCTCCTGGTGAAAGCAAATCATCGCCAGATATTGCTGGGTTGACTTTTATTAATGGTAACCTTACAACATATGAGTATGACCCAAACTACTTAAGTGATAATAACGCGAATAAGTTAAAAGAAATTAATTCTGTGGCGAACGAATATAAATTACATGGGTATCAATGGACCCCTGATCCTTATGCAAAATTAATTTTACAAGATGATGGGAACTTAGTTATATATTCTTCAAATGTAAGTAGCTTAACAGATAATCAGCTTGGCATTCCAGTTACTCATGGTCAAGCGCTTTGGGCTGCAAATTGGCGTAAAGATGTCGAAGAGGGTGACAATGTCTGGAATAAAATTCAAAACCCTAAATTACCTCCATCATCTGGTGAAGCTACCTCAGTAAAAGAATAATAATCCTATTAATTATGACTAATCAAAGGTATCTGCTACTATGTTCGGATACCTAATATCTCTTTATAAAATAAAACCATGGAAATCATCCTTGCCATTATCCTTATTTCGTTACTAGGCGGTATAATCTCTGGCCTATACGGCGGGGGTTCTGGTTTAGTCTATGTGCCTGGCTTTTATTATGTCATCCACAGTTTGGGCGGGAGTGATGTCTATGCGATGCAATCAGCGATTGTTAGCACTATATCGGTTTCTTGTTTTTTAGGCATGGTTGCCAGTGCGCGACAGTTTTCATTAAAACAGGTAGATACTGAAGTCATTAAAAAAACGTTATGGATTTTTACTATTGGAGGAGTGATTGGTATATTAATATCAACCAGTGTCAATAGTGGTGTATTAAAGTATTTTTTTGCTGTGATTGTTTTATATATCGCTTACCGCCAATTTAAATCTAAGTCAGGCAACATTAAAGTATTATCATCAACACCAGCAAAATTATTTTGGGGAATGATAACGGGTTTGTTGGTTTGCCTTTCTGGTGTGGCGATGTTTATCGTGCCTTATTATTTAAAAAATGGGATTGCGCTTAAAAAAGCAATTGGCACGGCCACAGTAACCGTTTTATGTTACAGCGTTATTAGTTCATCTATCTATATTTTATTTAGTTTTCATTTAGACCAATTACCGAATTATTCGTTTGGCTTATTGAATTATTACATCTTTTTTATCGGGATAATCCCTTCTGCGATTGGGGGCTTTATTGGGGCAAGCTTAACTGCTGTGTTCTCAGAAAAGTTGCTGCATACCATGTATATTGTGTTATTGATTATTGTTAGTATAACGATGCTATTGTAATCAATTTATGGGAGAAAGTGATGAGTGTGACTATTCGTAAAGTAACACAGAATGATTTTGAAGCGTGGGCAAAGCTATACCAAGGGTATGCAGACTTTTATCAAGTTCCCATGAATGATGAAATACTCAATAACGTTTGGACTTGGATATTTGACAGCAACACATCATTTTATTGTTTAGTTGCTGAGTTAGACACTAAGCTGGTTGGGTTTATGCATTATCGCGCCATGCCCTCATCGCTACGAGGTATAATGGTTGGCTTTTTAGATGATTTATTTGTGATGCCTGAAGCCAGAGGAACTGGTGTGGTTGATAAGTTATTTGATGGTCTAAAAGACCAAGCTGAACAAAACAGTTGGCCTCTTGTACGTTGGATTACTGCTGAAGATAATTATCGAGGCAGAGCTTATTACGATAAAATGAGCCAAAAAACAAAATGGGTTACGTATCAATTAGATATCTAGTTAACTAAAAATTTAAATATTATTGCTATATAACATATACTTAATTGTAATATCTCAAATTACAAATCATTTATGGCAAGAGTTGCAAAGCTTTATCTTATACTTACAGTGCTTTTTTTCGGGTTTTCAGTGTCTGCACTATCTGAACCATTAAAAGTGAAATCAGGGATTTATATAACGCATTTATACGATGTGAATTTCTCCAAAAAAAGTGTGAATGCTATATTTTGGCTTTGGTTTATTTATCCAACAGATAGTGATTTTAAAAACTATTTCAGTATTGATAATTCTGAGAATTCAAAAGTTTTGTTTTCTGAATCAAAAACATTTGACGATGGTACAACTTGGAAAGCACATCAAGTTCAAGCAACATTATATCAAAACTGGAGTTTTGAGCATTTTCCTAATGGAGAGCACCAGCTAAAAATAATTGTAGGGGACTATGAGCACACCGCTAAGACGATGCAGTATATCCCTGATGTTAAAAGCAGTGATGTTGACAACGAAATGAAACTAAATGGTTGGGTATTGGGTGAAGATAGCATTGTCACCGAATTAAGAGATTATGATACTAATTTTGGGTATCCTGGTCTTACAATTGAAGACAGTGTTTACCCTAAACTGGTATATACGGTTGATATGGAGCAGTCGAATACGAAATTGTTTTTTAAAATATTCGGTTTGTTGTATTTAGCGTGTTTCCTAATATTATGTGTTTATTTCGTTCCCATTGATGATTTAAAAAGTAGGTTAGCATTAAATTCTGCGGCGATATTTTCAGTTGTCGGTAATAAATTAGCAACTGATGATATTCTGCCGCCTTCTCAAATACTCACATTAATCGATAAGTTACAGTTGTATACATTAGCATTGATGGTGCTATTGTTGGGCTTGGTCGTCACTTTAAATATCATCCAAAAAAGAAATTTAATTTTAGCGAAACGTCTAAATATATTATTCGGATTACTCAGCTTCTTAGCGATATTGGTTGCAACATTTTTATATGTTATTTAGGCCATGAAAGAAGCGCAAATCAAGTTGTTAGAATATGACCCGAACTGGACCCATTTATTCAATTTAGAAAAAGAAAGGTTATATCCAGTTGTTAAAGATTATCTGGCTGGTGGTATAGAACATGTAGGGAGTACTGCCATTCCAGGTATGTTGGCCAAACCAACGATTGATATTATGGTTGGGGTTAAATCACTGAATGATTCTCAATCTCTTATTAGTAAATTGTCAGTACACTGTTATTGTTATTACCCATATAAGACAGATGTCATGCACTGGTTTTGTAAACCATCACCTTTATTCAGAGCGTATCATTTACATTTAGTGCCATATCAAAGCCAATTATGGTTCGAGCGAATTAAGTTTAGAGATTATCTGATACATAATAAAGAATCTGCTCAAGAATATATCCATCTAAAAAGTGAATTAGCGATTAAATATCAAGATGATAGAGAAGCATATACGCAACAGAAATCTAGTTTTATACAAAATATAGTTAGTTTGAAAAATAATGCTATCCCATGAAATTTAGCTATCCAATTATCCATTTTGCATTGTGCTTAAAATTTAGGCTATTCTGCATTAATTGTGTGACTGGAAGCTAGAGCCAAAAGATATATAAAATAGCTGCATAAACCATATCAGGAATGGTCACTAAGAAATAGGTAATATATTATAAAGCATTGATGATACTGGCTTCATGCCACCTTTTCAAGTCCACATTTATTGCGGGAGAGTCAAAAGATGATACCCCATCCAAGCCTTTAACTAAAAGCTGTTTGCTTATCTAATAACCTGCAATGAGTTAAGGATAATTAATGTCATCTAACCTAAGACGCTACACTGGAGAAAATATCACATATTAGCATTGATGTCTTTCTAGCGTAACACATGACCTGATTGGAGTTGGTAATATAGATTATAATGTAATCAATTAACCAGAGGTTAATATGAAAAAATAGATATATCTAATTGTTAACTAAGCACTTTCATTACAAGGTGAGAACAATGAATAAAAGCATAATAGACCTAAAAAATCAGGTTGGTGATAAATATTTACACGGTATTTGTAATGTTTTAAGCCATATCTTTTCTCTCGAAGATGTCGCTTCACTCTATTACGATATATCGAATCCGAACTGTTATATAAATAAAATTGAATTATATTATTTCAAGGGTAATATAATTGGATTTAATTCGTGGCGCGTATTTGAAATAAATATTAATAATGAATTAATTCACGTTAGCAGAGCAGCAAGCTTTTTATTACCAGAATTTAGGGGAAAGGGCATATCGACATTATTTTTTAGCAAGCAAGCGTTAATATATAAAATTAAACATATCTTCTCAAAAACGCCACATTATTTCTTTTTTCTTGCTTGCGGAATTTCATCATTCTATTTAATACATAAGTTTAATGATAATAAATATGTTTATCCGAATGTCACCTCAAATACTCAAAATGAAAATCATTTTTCTGTTGCTGCTAAAATAGCGAATCAGTTTAATTATTCGATTACATGTGTTGACCCGCTAAAAGTAAAAGATCAATGGGCAGTACCAAAAAGAACAAGCATTAATCCAAACAACAATAATCGGTCTGATAGTTGTGGCAATATTTTGAGTTTCTATGTGAATAACACAATGAAAAATGATGAAACGCTCATTGTTTTAGTTGTAGTTAGTTGGCGTCAATTACTAAGTGTATGCAAAAAAATTGCCCACGCTTTTTCTATGAAATACAGCTCGATGATTATTCTAAAAATTAAGAGTATCAAACACGTGGCCCAAAACAAAGAGTTTGGCCTCATATAACCTAGGACGCTACAGAAGAGATATGATATGAATTTAAAAACTGAAAATGAAAATTCTAATATAAATACTGATTTTAGCTCAATGTCATTTGAGGAATTTTGCCTTGAATTACATAAGAATAAAAATAAACTAAGTGAATTATTAGATCAGAACGGTTTTATTATTTTAAAAAACACACCTGCTAGAAGTGTGGATGATTTCAAAAAAGTAATTGGAGAATGCTTGCAATGGGACCCATCTTACACAGTTATTCTCCCCAAAAAAATAACACAATGGATACGAGGGTATTTTTCAAAATTAACAAATACAACGCAGTATAGAGAATATATTGACTCTGTTACTATGAAACTAGGTTCTCCTGAATCATCAATACAAGGGCCGCATATTGAAGGCGGATCATTAAAAAATAGATCAAGCTTATTATCTATGTTTTGTTTAGATGCAGAGTCAGGATCAGCGCAAACGGGTATTTATGATCTTTCAGCAGCATTTGAGAGTTTAAATCAAGATGAAAAGTCAAAGTATGAGTGCGCATATAATGAATATAGGTTTCACACCAGGCAGCTACATCCGTTTGAAAAATATATTCCCATGCTACTATTTAGAAGCTTTGCTAAATGCTATAAGCGACTAAGCTCAACAATGGATATCATATTTAAACCAACAAGAATGGTCGTGAAACATCCGCGTACAAAAAAGCGTTGTCTTCAAATTTGGCCCTTTCTTAAAAATACATCAAAAGCTGTGCATAGGGCTGCGTCAGAGGTTTTTGTTGATAGAGTCTTTTTACAGCTTGATTCAACCGCATCTCATTCTAACTCTGATTGGAATATTATTGACAAAGATAACAATACAATACCTTGGAGTGAGGGAGAAAAAACAAGATTATTCAAAAAAGTATTCAAGACAGCTCATATTCATTCTTGGTCAAAAGGTGATATTTTGCTGATTGACAACATTAGGTGTGCTCACGGCAGAATGGAGGGAGAAGAAACAAAACGTGAGATTATTCAGCTTCAATGTAATTATTTGGAAATGGAATAAATTCCGGCTTTGTTGCGGCTCTTCTGC
>JAOMSY010000044.1 GCA_028355575.1 Francisellaceae bacterium
AATCAGTGAAATGGCATACTATACAAGAAGAATTATTAAATTGTAATGACGGTGGGGTACAATTTTTCGATACGTGTGACCACATTTTAGATGACCCAGGATTACCTCATATCATTCATAGAGCATATTTTATGATCTTATCGAATGGCTTTTATGGTAACTATTTTGATAATGCAAACCATCGTGATAAAGTTATTCAAAGATTCCAGCACTTTATAAATCAAAACTGTATAGAACATTCTATTAACAATGAGTTAGAGCCCAGAATCGTACCAAACATTAATATCAAAAAAAAATCACATTATTACACTCCAACTATTATGGTAAACACAGCTATAACCTTATTCTCCATTGCCGCTGGTAGCTATATAGGCGGGTATATATATTTGAGTTTATAAGCATGCTACCAAGCTACTGGGTATACCGCACCCAACAAAACAAAAATCACTTAATAAATAGGTTGCACACAATCCACTCTTTTAGGCGGTTAACTTGTACCGCTGATCGCCTCGAGAAGAAAAATAGATATGATAATTTAAATAATTTATATAGTTTTTCAGACTGCTATATTTTAGTATTATTAATGGATACTTTTTTTTCAACATTTTCTGCAGCAAAGTATATTGGACCCAATTTTGTAAAAACCATGTGGGCTTATACGGAAGAACCGATCGACAGTAAGGTTGAAGAAAAGGTTATTTTAGCAAGCATCAGACTTGGCAGACAGAAATTACTTAAAAAACTTAGCAACGTGTCATATACAAATGAATCTTTAGTTCCATTTATGACCCACCCCTCGAAAGTGCATGTTGAATGGGAAAAACCTTTATCCTCGATTCATGCGATACAAAGTTTCCTAAAAATTTTAACACGTATTCAAAATAAGGCGCCTTTAAACATTAGCCAAAAAAGATGTTTATCAAATTTTTTTATTAGTATCTATATTAAAGGTGCGCTTAAAGATGGGCTCAATATTATCTGCAAGAATACAAGCATAATCTTTGATGATAACTTTATATTTTGGCTGTTTTTGTTTACAAAATATATAGACGAATCAAAAGATATTGAATTACAAGAACGCGAAGTTATTGACAATAAAACATTACATACTGCATTTAAGATAGTAAAAGAATTCTTAGACTCGTTAAAAGACCTAAAACTATCAGCTGAAAAAGTTTCTACACTTGATATTCTTAAGGCGCTCAATAACGATGATAATTTTTTAACTGACAACCAAGAATTTAATGACCTACTGTGTAGTTATAGACACTGGCAAATAAGGTTTTGTAATGCTAGCACAAACAATCCTGTTTCTACAAATTTCGATTTACAAACCTCTAACCACCAGAAGCCTCAAAATTATTTGGAGCTATACAATAAAGTTTATGACCAAAATATTGGATGTTTGGTGGCAGAGACTATAGAAAAAAACCAAGAACCTACCAAGCAGTCCGTCTTCGGAAGTGAAAATCATTCATCAAGAAACACTTGTGACTCAATATATTATCGACAATGTTTGTCTGAAATGGCAAAACCTGCATCAAAAGTGCAAAACATAGCCCAAGACTTAAATAATTTCAAATCATCACAAACAACAATAACTCTCGACCAAGATGTGC
Source organism: Francisellaceae bacterium (assembly GCA_028355575.1). Lineage (GTDB taxonomy): Bacteria > Pseudomonadota > Gammaproteobacteria > Francisellales > Francisellaceae > CAJXRW01. Next base: position 1,620 of record JAOMSY010000044.1, read on the forward strand.
TATTTTCATCAAAAAAAGATGATGTTACCCCCCAAACACGCAATGGAACCCATGGTACTGCTTCTGGTGAGAATGCTAATACAATTAGCGCCCATCAAGAACTAGATATTATATTCGCTAATAATATAAGCACACAGGCTATTTTAACATCAAAGATAGATAATTCTGCTACCACTGATAATACTCAAGTTCAAAAAGGTATTTCAACCGGGGATCAGAACCTTGTGTTCAAAGATATCTATTATACCCAACTACAAGAAAAACAAAAATTACAACCTAATTGTTTCTATACAAGCATTCATAAACTCAGAACAATAGATAACACCACATCAACAAGTACTTTAACCTCATCAATGAACACAACTGATTATAAAATAAATATAAATTCACTTTTTGTCAGCTATGACGGAATAAAAAAGAACTTAAGGCAATCTATCAATAAATTCCTCAGTGCCTATAAAGTTAAAAAATTGCATAATACAAATAATACATTAATCAAGAAAATCAATCATCCATCTGATAAGCTGTTAAAAAAACTGGATAAAATACAACTAAAATCTCAGGAAAGCACTGAAGTCTATATTTTCAATACAGAAGGCATTATTAGAGGCTTTCTTAAGTTATTCTTATCTGGTTCAATAAACAACATAGACTATATTGAAAACATTGGTTTCAAGTACGAATTTAAAAAAATACACTCCTCACTACTTTGTTGCAGTAATAATATAAGGTTTACTTTATGAATAATAACTTTCTCAACAAATATGTCTCACATTTATTAGACAAAAACATGTCTAATTTTAATATTCGAGACTTAATTGAAAACCCCACAAAAATAGAGAAAATCCCCGAGGTCTTTGAGGAAAGAGTCTTTGCTAAAAAAGATATTAAGAACTTAGTATACCCAAAAGCAATGGATGCAGTTGTATTCCAAAAAATAAATATATCTATCACACAACTGGATGAGAATCTAGTTCAAATAGATGATACAAAACTAGAAATAAATTCAATTTTTATTGATGAGCTTGAAGTTGATTTAAAACCTTGGGGATTTGTGGGTAAAACCATATTCAGCTTACCTTATGAAACTCAGGTTCCAGATAAATATCAAATTTTATTTCAAAATAAACCACTGAAAATTGATGTGAAGATTGACCTAGATTATAAAAATGATATGACATACGATGAAAATAAAGGGAAATCTGTAAACTCCACACTAAGTTTAACTGCAATTTCTGAACCAAGTAGCGGATCTATTAGACATCATGGCTTAGACTATTCGAAGAGTTATTCACAGGATAAACAAGAATTCTTATCAGAAAGAACAACTTTTGAATTGGATTTCAAAGATATGCTAAACGGTACTTGGTCAAACCATTGGGGAGTTTGTGTAGCAACTGATATTACTCTAGAAAGTTTTTTCGCTACAGAAAATGAACCTTATGAGTCATTTGTTAGTTTAGATTTCGATGAAAGTGCACACCCAACTACAAATACACAAAGACCAATGATTGTTATGAATTGTTCAATCAATGATGACTTCTCTCTCTACGATATGTTAATAGAAACATTAAAACGTTACGGACTTTCATTATTTTATAATTACGATAATAGTAATTATATTGTTGCTGATGCGATATCATACTTATCTAAGTTAGGCGAGGCGGTTGAATCCAATTTAAGTTACTCTCGATACATAAAAAAAGCCAGCATGCGCAGTAGTGGCATACTGAAACCAGATATAGAAAAACTAGTATCCGTTAAAGCATCAATCTCGGAGAAATTTGAGAAAAACCCTATTGAACAGTTTGGTGAAAGTTCTTTAGAAGTTAATAGCGGGCTTGGAACGTATGCATACACATCATCTCTATCTAAAAAAGAGGACTTTAGCAACCTACTAAAAAAGAAAACACAATGTTTTTTTAATCCATATACCCCTAGGCTTAAGCTATATGACTTACCAGCACCCTTATATGACATAGATTTTTTACCTTTAAATAAGGTTAAGTTTGATGACAAAATTAATATAATCAACTTGAATAAAGGTAACTTACCAGAGCTTGTATATATAGGTGGGAAAATTAAATTTAACTCTAGCTTTCTCTGGGGAAAATACAAAAAAATTACTGGAATTACAAGAGAGCACATCAATTCAGAGGGCAATGTAGAGCTTATTAAAAATTTATTTAGTAATGATAATTCTAAATATAGGCCTGATATCTTATTTGATAGCAACATCGAAATGGATTTTATCCACGAATCAGATTTCTTAACCATATTACCTAAAATACTAAAAGAGCAAAAAGCGTTACCAGTCATATCAGAAATATTTACTACCGAACAAGATATCGAAAATGGAAAACAAAACCATTTACTTGTAAATGGATATGAAAATTCAGAAACTAAAGCAGATGACAACAGTAATGGTTCATTTTTCTCTGAAAACAGCTGGGATTATGACCTTAGTCATTCTTATTCGCTCAGTCTTCCTAAGTGTCTTCGAAGAGAATCAGATGAAAATGATAAACTAATATTAATACCAATAGATATGTATAAGGTAAACTTTAATCCAAACATATATTCATTATTAAAATCAGGTACCACGCTTAAAATTGATTTGTTTTTTGATAGCATTGATGTCAAACAAATATATGATTATTCAATACCCGCTAGTATTTATTCCAATGGTTCTGCTAACCAGAGTTCATACATAAACTTTGAAAATAATGAAGATATGCAATCATACATTATGGCGACCCACGCTTTAGAAGATAATAGTCACTCTTTAACAGTTGAGTCATCACTTAATGATCAGTGTCGAAGAGTTACACTTAATAATAAATTTCTAAAAATCTCATATAAACTTAAAGGATAAAATTAATGTATATATACATCTATGCAGGTTTAAGCATCATTATATTATTATTCATAATACTCAGTTTTAGGAATCTTTTACGTAATTTTTATACCCGCCTAAGGTTTTTATTTAGCAGCGATAGTAAAGTATTCAAGAAATTTAGACTGAACGCAACTAACAATTCACTAGACATTAAAAATCTAAAAATAGTGGTAGTTTTTAAATCACGTGATATATCTGACAGTAATATACTTAAACGTTTTGGATTAAGCAGTGCAAGTTGTTTTCATTCTTGTTTATTACCAAATATTGGAATTTATTTATCCTCAACAGGAATAATTTTTATTGGAGATTCTGAAGTATTTCACACCCAAGAAATCTTGAAAAAATTATCAAATCTAGTTAATCAATTCTCTATAAAAATGAAGTCACCCCCCATTTTGGCCCAACAGCTAAATTGTAGCAAGAAAAGTAGTGAGCTAATTTCCACTGAAAGCGAAGAATTTGTTAATAAAGTTCGTACAATTAAGAAAGCGCATTCATATGTTCTATGGGTAACAGGCCTAGATAACCTTGAGGGGTATAAAGAAACCGTAGGTTTCAGCAGCCTGCTGTATGATACACACTCATATATAAATATTACCAATACCGACAATAACAAGAACCGTATTGATGATTACTTTAACCAATTAACAAGGAAAATAACAAATGATGTTTTCCCCACTAACGCTAGTACCGTTCATAACGCATATGTTTTTATTGAATCATCACGAAATATCCTTAATGCATTTTTGCCAAAAAATCCATTTCAGTTTTCATCTAAGAAAGATGATAAAAATAAGGCGTATATACTTATAGATCTATATGAAATTAATAAAATTAATCCCCTTAATTTCACTGAAAACATTAAAAACAACACAAATAAATTATTAGCTATCTCATCATTCTTGCTGTCTGTCCTGTCTATTGCTTTTATCGCTTATTTTTATCCAGCATTCGATAGCTATAATAATGTTTTGAACAAATTATCCATTACCGACGATAAGAACAAATATTTAAGCCCAAAAGCAATATTAGAAGATGTTTATCAGGCTAACTTAAATACTATTTACCCTACTTCGATACTATTACGTTCAGTCAAAGAAGAATGGGCAGCAGATTTTTTCCAGATGAAGCTTTTTCCTATCATTCAAGATCAACAATCATCTTACGATGTAGGCTTAGCTTTGGTAATGCTTACTGCTAGCCATTTAAATATTGACAAAAATAAAGTAGATCAATACATAAAGTATCTAGCCACCAATTACCAAGTCTCTGAATATGTCATACGAGCTGTATTAAGCCCAGCAGTTAGTCACATATCATCAGAATATATTGATAGATTACCAATAATTAATATCCCTGCTTCAAGTCTCAATATTATGCAAGCTGCCTTAGATGTTAAAATTGGAAATTACTATGATTTCTATAATAATTTAACTGGGGATGTAACACTTCCATATACTGATTTTTATGATTTTGCCAATGATATTTCGCCAAGAATCAGGTCAGTATCATTATTGCATAGTACTATTAATGCTGCAAAAAATGTAAAAATTCTTCCACAAAGCAGCAAAGAATTCTTAAACAAATTGTCTACACGAATGAATGATATACCCAACCTACCAAGCTCGGATGTAATAAGAAATATCAAAGATATTGGTAAAGTAAATTGCACAAAGAATAAAACCTGTACAGCAAAGATCAAGACATTGCTTAAACTATATACTTATTATAAAAGTCTAGGAGATGTGCCTTCATACCAATTACTTAGAGCTGCTGTAATTTCAGCCTCTTATTCAATAAATGAGTACTTTGACGAAAGCGGGATAAATACATTTTTATATATTCCTGAAAAAGAGAACGAAATTAAAATTGTGGATTTAAATATTGCAAATGCACATGTTGAGATAACAATACCACCTATTTACACTGCAGAATCATATACCCATGCACAAACAAAAATTAATGAAATTCATGAACTAGCAAATGCTTTTAAAAATTTAGAGATTACAAAAGCACAGAAGGTTTGGGAGGGTTTAGCAGTAAAGTTATTACGAGCTTACCTTAATGGCTACTTACATGCATACAATAAAGTAATATTAGACTTGGGTAACATTAACCTACTTGGGGTCAAACCACTTGTAATTTTATCTATTTACAGCAATCCAAACTCACAATTTTATCAAGCACTAGACTTCATCAAAATAAATACAACTTTCTCAAAGGAAGAAATTCAGCGCAATGAGGAGCTTGCAGCATTAAGTGGTGAATTTAGTATTATAAATACACTTATAGAAGATAATAAATTTATTAGTGCCTATCAACTAATAATAAGTAATATGCAATATGAATATGAGAGTAGTCAACACTCTGAGAAAAAACTTCTAAGCAGTATGATGTCATACAAAAGTGACAAGCCCTCGCCATTGGTGCAAGTGCAAGACCTTTTGACAAAATTTAATGCTGGCCAAAAATATAGAAATATTTTCACATTACCTGTGGCACAAGTTGTCCTACAACTTGAGCCAGTACTCTATTCTTATTTTAATGATTTTTGGATAGAAAATATTTTACCCAATATAAACCATATAGGATCCAAATTTCCCTTTAATAATTTGGCAAAAGCAAACTTAGATCCCAGGGAAATCACAGAATATTTAGGGCCAAACGGTAAAATTGATATTGATATCCAAGATGCCTATATGCCATTTTTAGATAGCAAGAATGGCAACTATAACTTACATAATATCGGGTGGAAAAAGACTCCTAAGAATGTACAAAAAATATTAAGTTTTATAACTTTCCACCAAAAATACCTTAAGGTTTTATGGAATAAAGAAGGAGAACCTATTGATGATATAGTTGATATTTCACCAGTTAAGTTACCACAAGGCACTATAGATAAAACATATGTTGTTGCTGAATATATTAATCTAGATGATCAATTCCTAGTAAACTTACCTTATAAGCAAGACCCTTCCCAGCTAAAATATGAATGGTATAGCATATCATCTAACGTTGGTATTGGGTGGTATAGTAGTGATGGGGATACACACACCATTATTTCTTACTATGGCCCAAACGCATTATTTAAAGTCTTAAATAAGTCACTGAAAGAGAATGATGATGTATATGCTTGGCAAGTCTTAGGCTCTGAAGCCATTAAGTTTAAGCTAGAATCAAATATGATAAACTTTATAGAGGAGTACCAAGACTATGAATAAGAATTTAATGATTTTTTTTGCCCCAATAATTATGTTACTTTCATCATGTAGCACCAAAATGGATATTAACGTCACAGTACCAAATAGACCAGCATTCGTTGGAGAAAATATATTAATATTATATGTTCCAGGGTTAACACAAGCAGAATTTTTACAATTATCTCCTAAAGCAATGGGTTCTTTCATTTTAAAAGATACTAGCCATTATACTTTGGCACATGTTAATCATTATGGTGCAAAATATACAATGAGAGTACCATACAGTAATTCAACATCTTCATCTGTTTTCATCCTAGGTGATATTGTTACGGAAGAAAGCCCTGATACTTGGAAGTTTTATTTCCCCCAAGATTATGATGATGCCGTTGATATAAATATCTCAAAATCAGGCGATATTAGACTTAAAAAATAAATTAATAGGGGCTAACAATGACTGAAGATGAAAATGATGATTTATTCATCAATTTTACAGAAGATGGTATTGAGGTTAATTCCAATAAAAGATGTATTATCAATCTAGAACAATCTAAAAAGAAAATGTCGCTTACATCTGATGAAGAGATTTTTCTATCTGCAGCAGAAAAATCTACAATGGAGATGTCTTCAAAAGGAATAACATTGAGGTTTGGTGATGATGTTATGATTAAATTATCAGACGCAGGAATTGAGTTCTCAGTAGGCTCTAGCAGTTCAATAAACCTTAAAAGTAATGATTTATGCCTTAAATCAGGTAAAGTTGACTTAACAGGGACATCCGCAGTAACAGTATGTTCGAAAGCTAGTCTAGACCTGAAAGGTAGTAAAATAAATATGAGCTAAAATATAGATTAATTAGAGGATTTAAATGATGAAGTCAGTTGAATGGCACGATGGACAAAAACTAAGACCTGTAGATCTTGATTATCAAGCTATATGCGTACAAGATAATATGGCAGTTGTTAATAAATACTTATTTACAAAGCACACTGAAATAATCGATATAGAAATTGACAATACATACCTTGGTTCTGGCATATTAAAAATAACCAAGATCGTCGGCATATTTAATGGCACATTTATCGCCTATCCACTTTATGACCAAGACATTATAGTATATGAACTCCCTGATTTAGATCTAAAAACCCAAAATAATGACCACTGTGAAGTATTTTTGTATATCGAAGGTTCAAAATCTTACCAATCAAAAACAGATAATGTAAATATTAAAGCAACAAAACTAAATCTAACGACCACAATTGTAAATAAGCAAACTATTAAATTATGCGAGCTAATTAGAACAGAGGAGAATACCTGGAAAATAAACCCTGCATATATTCCTCGTTTTAATCAATCTGTAAGATTAATCAAATACTTATTGAAACAAAGATTAGAACCGTTTCTTATTGATTTTTATGGCTATATTACACATAGGCACAATAGTATTCAAAATAGCTGGCAAGCCTCCCTCATATATAGAATTCAAACTGAAACTATTTTGCTAACCCATATGTTATCTGATAAATATAACGAGCCCATATATTATCATAACTTATTAGAAAAAATGGTGCATATTAATATACTTTTAGCGCAAATGGAACGTTCATTAGACATTCAAGATTCAGTATTCGAAGCTTGTGAATCTCATAATTGTGCTGTTGTAATTGATAACTTTATTGAATCAATGAGAACATTAATGATACAGGACTCAATCGATGAGAAGCTTAATTTTTATGAGGAAGATGATCAGTTACGGGCTGCTGTATCTATAGATAAAAACGATACACTATACTTAATTTTGATGAAGCCTAACAATAATTTCACATACAATTACCGTAGAATTAGACTTGCATCCCCTTCCAGAATCCAAGAACTAAGGTTCCATAGTATCCCTGGAGTAAAGATTGAACCTCAATACTTCAATCCAACATCATTATCTTTAGATAGAAAAATATATGACATTTATGAAATTATTCCATCAAGAGAAGTTGACAATATCCTTTCTGACGGAATGATTATATGCGATAAGGAAACCTTACCTGAAGGAACCAGTATTTTTCTTATTAAAAAAACAAAAGGTGTTCAATGAGTAAGAACGTAGTTAATAATGCAATGTGTAAATGTATTTTTGGGCTAGCACCTAGCCCTTTGGGTATAATGCAAATGCCTAAGCCAATAGGAGTGAATAATAATCAATTAGCCACAGCTAATGACCATGTTCCAATAACAAATATTCGACCATTTGGCTTGTGCTCATCACCATCAAATCCCACAGTAATTGCGGCTTTAGGTGTCCCACAGCCTTGTATTCCAGTCACTGCAGCACCCTGGGTAAATCCATCAGCAAAAGTTAAACAATCAAACGTTCCAGTATTAACACAAAATTCTAAGTTATTATGCGCCTGGGGTGGATTAATATCTATTCTTCAGCCAGGCCAAGCCATAGCAGACACAAAAGGGTGAATTAATTGCAATTAGACTTTTCATATAAATCGCTTTCAAAGTTTAATATTATAATATTGATTAGGTACCTTTTGGATGCTGGCTGCAAGTTTAATGATATACTGTTTGCGCCTAGTATCTTTTCTGGTGTCGAAAGCAGAACCGTTCATAGTGTGGAGATATCAAAAGGTTATATCATAATATATGTAAATGATTTTTTCTTACCTGCATCCCTATATAGTAAAATTATTGATTCTGATTCTGATTCTGATTCTGATTCTGACTTATATGAGAATTTATTGGTCACTCTCATTAAAATAGAATCTACATTATTACGCCATAAATACAAAATGATTTTCATTGAAGAGCTTGGGATAGTTGAACAAAATACTAGCCTAATATTATCCAGCCATGAAGACCTTTTCCCTGGGTCACCATTATGCTTAATTAATTCTTTAGCTACCCAGCTTTCAGAGTTTGGAGATATATTTCCTCAAATCAATTTTAAGACCATAGCAAGCAATATTTCAAATAATATACTCAATAACAACTCAAAGCTTGGAAACATAAGTATAGGTTCGCAAGCTCAAAAATCTCTTAAAGTAATTACATTAAAAATAATTTTAAACGATGACTATACTGGCATGGACTATAATAATGTTAAAAATATAATTAAATTTACCATTAAGCAAAATTTACCAGAAGAACCGATAGTGGAAATCATTTTAGACAGGCACCCTGACACACCTTTTGTGCTCAATAAAAACACACTAGGACTTGCCAGAATATATAACTCAAATTTTAATATACAGGTCTCTTAAAGCAATGAGCTACATTGACAAGAATAAAATAAACACGATTATTGGAAAACTAATTGATGATTCGAACTCAGAGAGTTTATTAGCAAATCATGACATAGGGAATATAATTGACAATGTTCTACATCAAATTACGCTGGATACTCAGGAATACATTAAATTTCATCGAATAGAAATGTATATGAACCATCACCCTTCATTTTTCAAACCTGTCGTTAATCATATGTTAACAAAAATCATAAGACATTCACCTGCTGAATCCTTTGATCAATTCGACATGAACATGATATTTGATTTTAAAGTCGATAAATTTGATGTGCCTTGCAGCATGAAAACAATGTCGCGGTTTACATACCATCCCTTTTATATCACTGGAATTGATAGTTTAAACGATAGACTTAGAATAAATTTGTCAAAAAATATTATTAATTTTAATTATG
>JAOMSY010000045.1 GCA_028355575.1 Francisellaceae bacterium
TCGCTAGCCTTATTGTGTTTTCAGCCAATACTTTTGCCAATTCAACTTCCACACAAACACTTGAAATTGGCGGAACAAAAGTTGTATTCACTTTAAACAAAGGGACTCAAGCAACACCAGAGCTAGGGATAGCATATAAGGAAGACGTTACAGATCCACATACGCCTCCAGATATATATTGGGAAGCCAATGAGAAAAGCATTATTTCTGGCACAACACAAAACAATGTTCAAAATGCGTCTGTAGATCAGTTTTTAAAAAGTGGGGGTAATACAATGAAATTTAGAGTTTTAGTTAATGATGGTACTCAAGGAGGACAATTAATCCCTACAATTGTGCGCTCAAACCATATTGATACGCTAGCGCCAGCTTTCGATTTAAGCAAAGGTAAAACAAAAAACTGTACCGTTAGCTATATACCTTCCCCATATGGTGCACCTGGGTATTGGACATCTAGTTGCTCAGTTTAGTAACCTAGTCCAGCCGCATATATTGATACAGACCTATGCCTTAACAATATTTTTAGTTATTTTTATCGATTTAGAATTACAAGTTCGATCTATTTTAGATACTAAAAATACATACTGGGAAGCATCAATCATTTTCAAGTACATGGCATTTAGTTTCAAGAATAACTGAGTAAACAAATAAATGTACCTTGAAATCCATTTTCATTAATTGAGTGTAACTTTTAATTATAAATTACATTTGAACTCAGGAATATTAATTATGTTTCGTAAAATAGCTTTAGTAACTACATTAACTGTATTATTAGTTTTCTCAGCAATGGCTAATCAAAATAAACAAATTAACCTAAAATCAACTGCTATTAACATTAGCACTGAATCTGGCTCACAAGCAAGACCTGAAATTGCAATTGCATATTCAGGAGATGTTCACAAAATTTACGACCACCCAAATATATATTGGGAAGCAACTGAAACTGGTTCTATAAAAGGCAATAAAGAAAACAATGTTCATAATGCAACAATTGACCAATTTTTAAAACTAAATGGCGAAGAGGCTAGTTTTATTATATTGATAGATGATGGCTCTGGGAGCGGGTATATTCCAGCAATGATTAATGATGATTCAGCAAAGTATAATAAAACTATTTTGACAGAACCATTTAGTTTGAAAAAAGGCCAAATAAGAAATTGTACAGTTTCCCTCAAAAAATTTAAATATGGGCCTGACCTTTTTTGGACAGCTACTTGTGACAAATAATCACCAAACATCAAATATATCTTTACAAATCTCACTTATACCCTTAGCAACCTCTTGTGATTGCTGAGGGTTTGTTGCATGAATATTGGTTAAGACCATTGTATCAAATGACTTAGCTCTATAATTTGGTAATACGTTTATAATCTCATAATTTTCTGGCGTGGGTTGGTCAAAGTATTTTCCTGGTAACAATGCAATGCCATAACCCATGCGTACCATATCCCTTAGTTGGATCAATAAATCTGTGGCAAAATCACCTTTAATAATAACGGTATGCTGTTTATTATTTTCATCAAATAAATCCCATCGTGTTTTTGACCATAAGTTTGTATATACACAATTGTGAGTTTTCAGCGCTTCTAATGTATCTGGCTCGCCATGTTTCTCAATATATTTTTTCGATGCAAATATTTTCATGATGTCTGAGCGTCTGGCAACTACATTCCAATGGTCTTGGTTAATGGCGTGAAAATAATGGTCCTCCATAATGCAGATATCATAATGCTGAATAAAATTTTTCATGTTCAGAATATCTCTTTCTAACATGCCAAAGGTATAAGTAGAAAGTTCAATTTTCACCTGAGGAAACTTTTCTTTTAATACAGGATAAATATTATTCACAAACAAATTTGAAAACCCCACTGACAGAAAAATTTTTATTGCTTTTGATTCTTGATGAAGATTTTCTCCTTGCCCCATAATATCATTTACTGCTTGCTCAATACCTTCTACATGATTCATTGTTTCGTGGTAAAGCGTTTTACCGACATCTGTTAACTCAATCCCTTTATTGGTTCGGGATAATAGTTTTTTGCCAATATGTTTTTCTAGCCGAGATATTTGTCTGGAAATGGTTGTATGTGCAATACCAAGTTTCTCACCCGCCTGCATAAATGAACCTGAATTAATCACACACTTTAAAATATATAAATCATTATAAATATCTGACACTAGAATAAACCATTATTATTTACTCTTATTTATAGCTTATGTTCGATACAAATACCTTTAAAATATTTATGTTCAATTTATTTGAATAAACAGCATATAATTGAATATGATTAAGATGCTCGGCAAGTATTAATTAAATTCATAGTACGATTTTCTGGCATGAAGCCTAAACAATGTAATGCTAAATTATAGACAATTAATTACAAAGCCTTGCTTAATTTGAAAGACAACCATTTATTGGATAACTTCCAAGGGGAATAATGAACTTCTATAAAACATTATATTTTTCTATTTTTATGGTAGTTTTATATTATGTGGGTGTAGATATGTATTCTCCTGCACTTCCTGCCATTGCACGTTATTTTCAAATAAATAGCGATCTAACTCGCTGGACAATTACTGTATTTGTTTTGACATTTGCAATATCACAGTTAATTTTTGGTATGATTATCAACCGTTATCACCACAAAAAAATGATAGTTCTATTTAGTGTTATTTTTATGCTAGGGAGTCTAGTATGTTTAGCATCAGCTAATATTTCTATTTTATATATCGGCAGAGTATTACAGGGAATAGGTGCTTCATGTCTATTTGCCATTGGTTTTGCAACCTTAAAAAATAATTTAGAGGGTGTGGAATTAGAAAGAGCATTGCCGATTAATTCACTTATGTATACCGTTTTTGCAGCAATGGCACCTTTATTGGGTGGGTACATTACTGCGCACTTTAATTGGCAGACCAATTTTGGCGTAATGTTTATATTTTGCTTATTAATTCTTATTAGTATTTTATGTATGTACCATTCAGAACAAATTATTGACCAGGCTCCCATAAATATTAATAAGACAGTAAAAGGCTATATAGACTTATGTAAAACCCCTATGTTTGTCATTAATTCTGTTATGGCAGTTAATGCTTTAATCGCCTTAATTTCATTTTACACACTTATGCCATTTATTTTCATCAAACATATGGGTGGTTCAGTTAAGTTATTTGGTTGGTTTGGCTTTTATTTTGTATTCTTGACGGTATTGTGTCGATTATTTCACTTGGTTTTTTTGCGGAAAAGAATTTCAAGTATGATGAGTGTATTTTTATTTTCTATATTACTTGCAATTGGCGCAATTATGTTATTAGCCAGTTCCTTGCTATTCAAAAACAATCTTGTGGCATTTATAGTTTCATTTAGCTTAATTATTATAGGTGGAAGTTTTGTTAACCCAAATTGTCAGGTATTAACGTTTATTTCTGTCACCAAACAGCAGGCAGGTCATGCCTCTGTATTATTTGGTTTTATTGGTAGTTTATATATTGCCTCTGCTTCAATGGTTAGTGCTTCTATTCCTGATAATTTAGTAAGTTTGTCATTAATAATGGTTGTTGTGGCAATATTAGGCATGGTTGGAGCAACATTAAATTTCTACTTTTCCTACTGGGTCAAATAAGGTTTTTTACCTGAGTAAATTAAATTCTTTTGTCAGTCGCTATTCTACAAGGGCCGATTAAACCTACAATCGCGACACTGAACACTTTATGTTAAAATAGTGGTCCGCAAGTTGAGGTGATAAAATGCTGAGTAATATTAGTTTAGAGGGAGGGATAAAAATACAAACTTTAAATGACAAGGGTTATAAAGTCGTAGAAATAGCAAACTATATTGGAAGACATAAAAGCAGAATCTAAAGGGAGTTGTCCAAAACAGGTACTGATTGCCAGTATGATTATCGTTATGCTCAAGAGCTAACAAGCTCAAACCTGATCCATGAGCTTAACCAAGGCTCAACGATAGAAACCATTAGGATCATAGAAAATAAAATATTAACTGAACAATGGAGTCCATAGCAAATTTCAGTATGGATTAAGGCTCATCATGAAATTACGGTGAGCCACACCTGGATCTATCAATATATTGAGCGTGATATAAACCTGGATCTTGGCCGGGGACAGCAGCTTGGGTTCCTGTTAAGTCGTAGGCTTATAACAGTAGCTTGTGCACCGAATTTTACCTCTGCAACAAAACCAAAATAACTTTAACTGGAAAAAGTTATCGACCAATTTAAAATTAACCAGAAAGGCGTATTTATTTGGGCTAATATTTATAAAATATTACAACCTATTAGTATACTTTTAGTAGCTCCAAGATGGTGATGACCACATGGTTTATTATAGATGGTGATTAATAATGTTAGCGGTAATATTAAATTTTTATAAAGGGACGAACCATGAGTATATTAACTTTAAATGAGAAACAATTTCAAAACAAAGTTAGCAATATAACTTCTAAAGCTAGACAAAATCTTGTTGAAGATATACCACACCTCAATTGGTCTCGAAAGCAAATATTAGCTCACCAACAATACCAAATAAGAAAAATTCTTACACATGCAAAAAATCATTCACCATACTATCAGCAAGTACTTAAAAATACTGATGTAGAAAATGCGACGATAGAAACATTAAACGAAATACCTTATTTAACTAAACAGATGGTGCTTGAAAATTGGGATAATATTGTTTGTGATAGATCTGTTACAAAAGCCCAAGCAGAAAGTCACCTTGAAGACATACGCAGGGGTAAAGTAAATAACCCTATTTTCAAAGATAAATATTTTATTTTTGCAACAGGTGGTTCATCTGGGCAAAGAGGTATTTTTTTATGGGATGATGAATTTATTGCGGCAAATTTATCTTTTGTATTTAGAGGTAACACTTATTATGAAAAAAATTGGATACTCGATGAAAAAAGGTGTGCATTGCTTTCAGCGCCTGGAATGCTCCACGCCAGTACTTATTTGTTTGGTCTTCAGCCTGATGAAAAAATGAAGGTTTTTCATGTGCCTGTGGACCAGACTATTGATGATATGGTTAAGCAAGTTAATGAAATTCAACCAACACACATGATTGGATTTTCTTCAGCTGTGAATATATTGGCTCAAGAGGCAAAAAAAGGAAAATTAATCTGCCAGCCTTTACGTATTAATACCAATTCTGAGCCTTTAGATGAGGAAACCAGAAATATTGTAAGAGAAGTTTGGGGTATAGAGATAAATAATGGATGGGGCTCAGTAAAAACTGGCCTAATTGCTCATGAAGATGATACTTTTAACGGCCTGAACATGGCGGAAGATTATTATACCTTTGCCACTGTTGATGATGATTTTAAAGCCACATCGAATCCAAATGAAATATCAAAAGTACTAGTAACTAATACATTAAATTACACATTTCCATTAATTAATTATGTGTTAGACGATGTATTAGAAATTCAACCATCATCTAAAGAATGCGCCTACCAGAAAATAAAAGCAATTAAAGGTCGTTCAGATGATTGGTTTATATACAATGGTGTAAAGCTTCATCCAATAACTTTTCGGGATGCATTAGGTCAATTTAAAGCCATAAATGAATATCAAGTAGAACAAATAAGTAGTGGTATCATTGTTAGGCTCGTATGCGAACAACTTATTAAATTAGATGAATTAAAACAGATGATATTAAATAATGTAGCTAAATATGGGTTACATGACTTTGATGTTAAAATCGAAAAGTTCGACAAACTCCCTAGGCATAAAGAGACAGGTAAGGTTAAGCGTTTTATTTCTCTAAAATAGCCGTACCCTAAAAGACATGAAACTATTCCTAGTCTGGTTAATTGTGCATGTGTTTGGTAAATTAACTGCTGCGTTCATTACCCTGAAAGCTAAATTTAACTCTTAATTCGTATTTCAGAGCGTATATATTACATAAGAACCAAATGTTGATCAAAAATGAAATAATGTCCACATTTTCAACTATGTATCCACTATAATGGTTTGATTTTACAAATTGGGGTAAAAAGTATAATTAGCAAGTTTTGGTTAACTAGAGAGCCTGCAACAACGCCACGATTAGAATATATAGGTTTATTTAACTTTTGCTTCATATCATTAGAAATTTATTATGTCAACCATCTGATTGGTTAGTAAAGATGCTTCTTTCATGCCTCTATACTACTTTATATAGAATTTATCAATGCAGGAGAATAAATAACTATGAAAAATATATTAATAACAAGCCTTTCCACGATTGTTCTATCTCAAGTAATTTATGCTGGAACGGTAAGTGTAGAAGTTTATAATTCAGGAACACAAGACCTATTAGAGGTTGGCCCTTCGATTTCAGCCACCGAAATGAGTAGTGGACAAGCACAAACTAATTGCTTTTATAATGGATCTCCATCAACTGGTGGATTTGTTTCAGTGCCATCTGGTTCCACAAGAAAATGCTATTTTGATGGTGTGTCGGGCGATATTGCTGGCCAAGGAGTAAATATTCAAATATTGACTTTTGGTGACAAGTTTAAAATTGTTACCCATAAAGAGCTATTACCTGGCAGTCCAGTACCAAAAAATATTTGTTATAAGGTAGATAATGGCACTAAAACTATATTTGCTTCTACTGACTTAAGTGATTGCCAGGCGGCTCCCCCACCGCCACCGAGTGATATGGGTACTGTAAAATATGTACCAATTAACCCAACTCATAGTCACGGTCAATGCACAGAAATATGTGGAGGACCCGCGTGTGCTACTTCACTTACTCTAAAAAACATGACTACAGGAACAACATTTACGATACCATCATCATCACAACCGCCTATTTATTTTTGGGATACAATGAATAGCGCTAGTAACAATCAAATACCTATTGGCGCATACAGTGTTTCGGTGTCTCCTGGTGGGTGCTATAATGATTTTGAAGGCTTAGGTGTAGGAGCTTATCTAACAAGCTCAGTGCCAGCAGAAATTAATGTTAATGCAAATGAAACTCAAACAATCCAAGCAGATTTAGCGGTGTCTTAATGTAGAATTCATTTATGGAAACTAAGATTTTACCAAAATATTTGATATTTTAATCACACCACATCTTCAAGTTTAAACGAAATTGTTTGAGTCACGGATGATGATACCGCCCCACTTTCACTTTGCGCAGGGAAAAACTCGATATCTTCAAACCATTCAATTGCAGCATTATCAAGTAACATAGAACCACTTGACTCAATAATTTCAACTTTAGCCACTTGACCATTTTCTAGAATTTTAGCTTTTATTTTAACTTGACCAAATAGACCTTGTTTTATGGCCTGATCAGGATATTGAAGAGGCGGTGGGTTTTTATACTTAGCTTTGCTTATTATTTTTGCTGATGTTTGAACAGGAATCACTTTTTGTAAATTAGCTTGTTTTTTTACTTCTTTTTCAATGGGTTCTTCTTCCACTTTTTCTTCTTTAACTAATTTTTGTGGTGTTGGCTCTAATATTTCTTTTTTTATTTCTACTGGTTTTTCTTTTTGAACTGGTTTTTTTTCAGTAAGAATTTGAATGCTTTCTAATAAAGAAGGGTCAATTTGCTGAGGGACAACTTGACTCTGTGAAAGCTCCCAGATTGTATTGTCATCTTGGTTAAGGCTGACAAAAATATAATAATTGATTCCAAGTGAAGCAATAATAGATACCAATACTTTAACTGTACTCATGTGATTAAGCCTCTAGAAACGATAGGTTGCTTGGCCATAAAAATTACGCCCCATAGCTGGATTAAAATATAAGTTATTTGCATCGTAATAGTCATAATTCTGATTAAGCAAATTATCTATCCCTACCGTTACGTTTAAACCTTCAAGCATATCAGTTGGTTCATAAGTATAGGCAATACCCAAAAGCATGTAACCAGGAACAGGGTCAACGGCTGATCCTTGTGGCACAAAGTTTTGTCTAACTGCATAGTTACTATTTATATTAAATGACGACTGTAAAAACTCGATTGGGAAGGTAAGCGAAATATAGCCTTTTGCTCTAGGAATTGGTAAAGGGTTGCCAGCTGCAATCACATTTCCGCCGCCATTAACATAGTCAGACTGTGAATACCCTCTGGTATAGGTAAAGTTTGTTACAAACTCAAACCACTCATTAACATAGCCGCCATTAACCTCAAATCCATATAGAACGGCATCAGGAATGTTCACATTTTGGCGCTGAATTGGGGGTGTATCTCCAGGTGCAGCAATATCTGAAAATACGATATAGTTATCAACGTTATTTAAGAAAAAATTACCGCCGACATTAAATGATTGCGTTGAAGAAATGTCGTATGCAAAATTTGTACCCACAGTTTTAATGTGGCTGACCTCTGGTGATAAATCTGGATTGGCCACGAAGAACTTTGTGCCACTACCTACATGATAACCACTTAAGTATAATTCCTGTAAATTAGGAATTCTAAAGCCTTCGTTATAACCAATATAAACAGACCATTTTTCTATAATCTCATACGTTAACGTTGCCTGTTTAGTAAATAATACACCTTGATTTGCAGAAGAGTTCTGGCTTTGACTATAGTAACCATTCATTCTCCCACCAATTGTTAGGTTAAGTGAATCAATTATGTCCCAACTATCTTGAAGAAAAATACTATATAGTTGCTGAGTTGAATCTGGGAATTGTTCAAATTGTCCGCTATCTGCTTTATCTTTCCCTTCTAAATATTGGTAGTCCGTACCATATAGTAAGTGCTGTTCATATATGGTGGTCGCATTTCTAGTATTAATCCCCATTTGTGTCAGTAGTATATTTTGTTCTGGTACATCGATACCAGTTAATGCATTGGATTTAATATTATTAAAATTATAGAATGCTTGTACTTCTAAATCGACATATGGATTATTGGGGTTATATCCATAGATTAAATTTGACTGACCCTGATTAAAGGTAAAGTCAGTAGCTGGATTACTAGCTGATTCAGGTTTATTATTATTTGTAGGATAACTACCACTATTATTCATAGCCAAATAGGAAAGCTTGAATTGTTGATGCTGATCTACATCCCATACTGCTTTTGCTAAATACTGAATATTTTGAGCAGATGAGTTATCAAGCGAGTCTCCATTAGCTAAACGAACGTTATTATTCTTTTCACCTATGACATCAAACAAAAAGCTAAAACCCTCATCTGCTTTGAATGCAGCTGCGCCACCAACATTTCCACCTGGTGCACCAGACTGAGCACCGCCTGTTACTTGTGCGCCATACCAGCTATCTCCATAAATAATATCCATAGGATCTAATGTGGTGAAGTTTAATGCGCCACCAACATCGCCACTACCATACAAAATATTTGTACCACCAGCAGATGCCGTCACTTTTTTATACAAGAACGGGTTTGGCAATTGCCTAGCTGAGTTATGACCATGTCTAAAAAAACTAAGTTGATTATTTATACCATCAATCGAGACAAACACTTGGTCACCATCTAGACCACCGATAACGACATTTTGTGTAATATTTCTCGCCCCACCTTGCAGCATAACACCAGACATATTTTCCAATTTACGAATAGTTGTATAACCATCTTCAGGATTCGCGTCAGAGGATGAAAGTGCAGGCAAGCTTAGGCCAGTTGACTGTTTCTGTTCAGCCATTGAGACTTTTTTATCATCCTTAGCTTTGACTTTTGCAGCGACAACTTGAATGCTACCCAAATCTGTTGACTGAGGTGACTTAACTTCCTCAGCATTTGCTAAATTTGAAGCGAGTCCGGCTATAGCCAATACTAGGCTCCTATATTTCATGATGCTACTCCTATGAATTATTTATTTTTGTGCGACTTGAATATTGGCGGTTTTGATTCCTAACTTTTTAGTAATTGAGAAAATTTTCAACAATACTTCCAAAGGAAGTGCTTTCGTGGCGTTCAAAACGATTTCATTTTGAGAATTGCTATATGATTCAGTTAGATGAGATTCAAAATCTTGCAAGTTTGAAAATGAGACATCACCCACATAAAGTTCTTTTTCATTTTTAACTGAAATAACAATCAGCTCGTTACTTTTTTGATTTGATGCGCCTTCTTTCACCTCAGGGAGTGGCAGCTTTAATACTTTCTGAATCGGGCCAGCTAATAATACGAACATAATTAGCAACACCAATATAAAGTCTAAAAGCGGAATTAAATTCGGTTCTTCCGCATATTTATCAGAGATGGATTGTTTTAAACTAGTTACCATTTGCTTCTCTCCGCGCAATGGCAATTGATATTTTATTTAATACACTTTCACATTTCGCCAAATATATTTCTGCTTTGTGCCTCAGTGTGTATAGCGCTGTCAAACTCATTAAAGCAAGCAAAATCCCAAAAGCGGTTGCAAACATCGCTTCAGATAAGTAAATAATCATATTCTGTAAGCCTTGCCCAGACATACTCTCTGCCAATGCAGCAAATGAATGGCTCATACTCCAAATGGTTCCCAGCAAACCTACCATTGGTGAGATTACTGCAAATAAGTTTAACCAGGCCATGGGTCTTAAAAGTTTTTGTCTCTTCTGATATAACAATAAACCAACCTCTTCTTCTGCCAGTTTGCGTGAACACGACATGAATGGCTCAATCCAACTTTGAGCTTGCTTATTTAGTTTATTTACTAGCTGATTAACTTCTTCGGAATTACCAATTTCAATTTCTCGAGCAATTCGTGAAACTTTTTTATTAGAAAAAATTGGCTGACTATATAACGTTATAATCCTTTCAATACAGACAATACCCAACAAGATACTTAGCGTGACAA